>CAYSCB010000108.1:0-8965 GCA_964429335.1 uncultured Aquihabitans sp. | reverse complement strand
ACGCTCAGCGCTCCCAGATCTTCACCGGCGACGTGCCCGCCGGGTAGTAGCCGGGCAGCGGGCCGCGCATCGAGCGGTTCATGCGCGCGGTCATGCCGTCGGAGAGCACCCCGGCGCCCATCATGTCCATGAACAGGCGAGCGGCGTTGCCGAAGTCGAACCAGTCGCGCTGCCAGTTCCACTGGAAGCTCCCGGCGTAGCGGAACCAGCTCCCGCCGATGCCGGCCACCTCGTAGGTGGAGCCGTCGGGGCGTCGTGCGTCGGCGACCTGGCGCCAGAAGCCGACGACGAACCCCTTGCGGTCGTCGATCAGGATCTCCTCGTAGGGGTACTGCCAGCCGTCGAGGCCGCCCATCTCGGCGCCGAGCGCGATGTCACGGATCTCGTCACGGCCGACGGCCATGAAATCCGTGTCCGGGCCGTAGTTCCAGCCGTAGGTGGCGTCCTCGGTGTACATGTCCGCGAGCGGACCCCAGTCACCGGCCGCCTCGGCGTCGCGGTTGGCCCGGAGCCAGCGCTGCACCATCTCCTCCAGCTCGTCGCGTGGGAATGCGGGCATGTGTTCGTCCTCTTCTGCTCGTGAGGAGCTCAGTCCTCGATCAACCGGAGTGCGTGCGTCGGGCAGTACTTCACCGCCATCTCGACGGCCGTGCGGTGCTCGTCGCCAGGGTGCTCGTCGAGCAGCACGACCTTGCGATCGGCGCCGACCTCGAACACCTCCGGCGCCTCGTTCTCGCAGACCCCGTGGCCCTGGCACAGGTCGAGGTCGACTGCGACGCGGTAGCCCGTCACCCGCGCTCCCTTCGTCGGTAGCGCACGCGGCACGGCTGGGCGAGCTGAACGACCATCTTCGAGTGGTCGTTGCGGTACGTCTCCGGTGGCTGCGCAGCGGTGAGCTCCCAGTCGCGCAGCAGGATGCAGAAGATCGTCTTGAGCTGCATCATGGCGAACGCCGCGCCGACGCAGCGGTGCCGCCCGGCGCCGAACGGGATCCAGTTCCACGGGTTGTCGAGGTCGTCCTGGCGGGGTTCGACGTAGCGCGACGGATCGAAGCGGTCGGGATCGTCGAACGCCTCCGGGAGTCGGTTCGACACCGCCGGCGACGCGCCGACCAGCTTGCCGGCGGGGATCGTGAAGCCCTCGACCTCGACGGGCACCAGGGCCAGTCGCAGCAGCAGGATCAACGGCGGGTGCAGCCGCAACGTCTCCTTGATCGACGCCTCCAACCACGGGACCTCTCGCAGGTCCTGGTAGGTGATCTCACCGCCGCCGGCGGCTGCCAGGGCGTCCATCTCCGCTACGACGGTGGCCATGACGTCGGGGTTGCGCAGCATCTCGATGATGAACCACGACGCGGTGGTCGATGTGGTGTGGTGTCCGGCGAACATCATCGAGATGAACATCCCGGTGATCACATCGGAGGAGAAGTGCTCCCCGCCGTCGGGGTCCTTGATCGACATGAGCACGTCGACCAGGTCGCGGTCCTCACCTTCTGCGGGCGGGCCTTCAGCGCGACGCTTCGCCATGATCGCCTCGACGCGCTCGACGAGCGCCACCCGGGCGGCATCCCGTCGGCGGAAGCTCTCGATGTCCGCGTAGGGGTCGACGAACGCGATCGCGTCGGTGCCGCGCTCCAGCTCGTGGAACAGGTCCGCCACCGACGCGTCGAGCTCCTCACGGAACCGCTTGCCGATCAGGCACGACGTCGAGGTGTAGATGAACAGCTCGGCGGTCCAGTCGAGCAGGTCGATCTCGCCCTCGTCGTCCCACTCGGCGAGCATCCGATCGATCTCGGCGGTGATCGTCGCGGCATGGCCCCGCATGAACTTGTCGCGCAGCGACTGGTTGTGCAGCGCGCGGCGTCGCTCCTCGGGTGTCGCGTCGAACACCACGCCGTCGCCGAAGACCGGCTTCATGAAGGGGTACGCAGCCGCCTGGTCGAGCTCGTCGTCGGAGGCCCGGAAGAACACCTCGTTGGCATCTGCTCCCGACAGCAGCACGACGTCGTTGTCGGCCAGGCGGAGCTCGCCGACATCGCCGCACTCGTCGCGGACCCGCTGCATCAGCCCGATCGGATCGACCCGCAGCTCCTCGAGGTGTCCGGTGCCACCGTCGTCGCCCGACACCTTGGGGATGTCGCCGGATCGCCGCGGCGGGGCGCTCGTCGTGTCAGTCATGGTTCTCCCTCCCGCACCGGCGCTTCCGGCTGCACCTCGAGCACCGCCCAGCGGGTTCCCTTCGGCGCGGACACCACGGCCAGGATCGCCTGGGCCATCTCGGCGGGTCGAAGCGACCCGTCGTGACGGAGCAGTCCCCAGTGCTGCCACGACGCCACCACCTCCTCGACGGACTCGACGCTCCAGGTCGTGCCCTGCTCGGTCGCCGACGGTCCGGGTCGCACGATCCCGACCCGCACGCCGGTCCCCTCGCACTCCATCGCCATCGCAGCGGCGAAGCCCTCGAGACCGGCCTTGGACGCGACGTAGGCCGCCATGTGGGTCCGCGGCGAGTGGGCGACCTCGGATGTCACGAACACGACGTCACCACGACGACGGCGCACCATCGCCGGCACCACCTCGTGGACCAACGCCTGCGCGCCGAGCAGGTTGACCTGCATCTGCCGGGCGAACTCGGCGGGGTCCGCGGTCGTCGTGATCGGCTGCACGTCACCGGCGTTCGACACGAGCACCTCGATCGGACCCAGCCCGTCCTCGGCCCGGCGGACGAACCCACGGATCGACGCGTCGTCGGTGAGGTCGAGCGCGACGGCGATCGCCTCGCCGCCGTCGGCGACGATCTTCGCGGCGAGGTCGTCGAGCCGGTCCGTCCGACGTGCACCGAGCGCGACAGGATGACCCGCGGCCGCGAGCGCGAGGGCGGTCGCTGCGCCGATGCCCGACGACGCGCCGGTGACGATCGCCGGACGAGGATCGGGGTGCGGCTCGAAGCGGGGCATCAGCGGCCGGTCCCAGAACGAAGCGTGATCGAGATCGGCATCCGAGCGAAGCCCCGGACGTTCACCGAGTGGACACGTTCGAGTCCGGTCGGGTCCAGGTCGTAGGAGGAGATGGCGGCGACGAGCTCCTCGAGGGCCACGCGCGCCTCGAGGCGGGCGAGGTTCGATCCGAGGCAGAAGTGGCGGCCGAAGCCGAAGCTCGCGATCTGCGGCAGCGGCTCCGGTCGGTCGAGGTCGTAGACGTCGGGGTCGGAGAAGACCCGGTGGTCACGGTTGGCGGAGCCGGCCAGCAGCAGGACCCGGTCACCTGCGGGGATCACCCCGTCGTGCATGGGGATGTCGACCGCGGCCACCCGTCCGAGCATCTGCGACGACGTGTCGTAGCGCAGCGTCTCCTCGATCCAGTCCGTCACCCGGGACGGGTCGGCGAACGGCTTGGTCCCCTGGTCGGGGTGCATCCACCCCCAGTACCAGGCGTTGGCGAGCAGCTTGGTGGTGGTCTCGTTGCCGGCGACCACCATGAGGAAGAGGAACCCGGTGATCTCGTCGTCGGTGAGCCGGTCGCCGTCGACCTCGGCGGTGATGAGCGCGGAGGTGAGGTCGTCGGTCGGCGACGCCTTGCGCTGGGCGAGCATGTCCGCGTAGTAGACGACGAGCTCCAGCGCCGCGGCGGCACCTTCGGGTGGTACGTCACGGACGCCTTCCTCGCGGTGCACGAGCAGGTCCGACAGCCGACGCAGCTCCTCACGATCGGCGACGGGGACGCCCATCATCTCGGAGATCACGTCCATCGGGAGCCGCCCGGCGAAGTCGGAGATGAAGTCGACGTCGTCAGTGGACTCGATCATCCGTGCGATGTAGCCGCGGGCGATCTCGCGGATGTGCGGTTCGAGCTCGGCGACGCGGCGTGGGGTGAAGCCCTTCGACACGAGCCCGCGCATGCGACCGTGCATCGGCGGGTCCATCGCGAGGAACGACATGGTCCGCCAGGCGTTCGGACCCGAGGCGGCCGGATCGAGCGACACGCCGTGGGAGCTCGACAGCCGCTCGTGGTCCCGGAACCCGTCCATCACGTCCGCGTGCCGGGACAGCGCCCAGAACCCGAGCTCCTCGTTGTGGTAGAGGGGCGCCTCCTCCCGGAGGCGGGCGTAGGTCGGGTACGGGTCCTCGTGGATCTCGTACGAGTACGGGTCGTAGACGACCGGTCGGCTCGTCGTCGTTGCCATGTTCCCCCTCTGGTGATGTCGGATCAGCCGACGACCAACTCGGCGGTGCGGGCCAGCTGGTCGGGCAGGTCGGTGTAGTCGAGGTGCCCCATGCCGGCCTGGAGCATCGCCCCGGACACGGCGAACTCGAGCGATCGCAGCACGGCCGGATCCGCGTCCTCTCCGAGCGCGTGCTGCAGACGTCGGCGCCAGGTCAGCCCGATGCGGTCCCGCAGGACCTTGACGTCGGGGTCGTTGGACAGCATGGCGGCGGTGCACGCCGCAGCGAGCTCGGGTTCGTCCGCGACGAGCAGCGCCATCTCGGCCAGGGTGCCGGCTGCCCGCGATGCAGCGGTGCGACGACGGTCGATGCGCGTCTCGGGCAGGGCGTCCAGTCGTCGCCAGAAGACCTCGGTGACGAGGTGCTCCCGGGAGGCGAAGTAGTTGTACGCGGTCGCCGGAGCGACCCCGGCGCGGCGTGCGACGTTGCGGACCGTCAACCCGTCGTAGCCGACGTCGCGCAGCTCCTCCACCGTCGCGTCGAGCAAGCCGGCGACGGTGCGGGCCTGCCGCTCCGACAGGTGCCGTCGCGGTGTGAGCAGAACGGGCGTGAGCGCCGCTGAACTGGACATCTGTCCAGATGGTAGTCCACATCACCACTCATGTGTCACCGATCCGGTGCGGGTCCACCCCTCCTGACCGCACTGCAGAACGGTTCGAGGGAGGGCAGGAGTCGCGTCAGGAGGCCGACAGGTCGTGGGCGTGCAGCCAGTCGGTGCAGACGCCGACCGCCTCGGCCAGCTTGGGTCGCTGGTCCGACCCGTCCGGACCTGTCCCCAGGTAGTAGTGGGTGGCGCCGTCGATGACGTGCAGCTCCTTGTCGTCGTGGCTGACCGCGTCGAACAGCGACCGCCCCATCTCGGGGTAGCAGACGTCGTCCGCGCCGTTGGACACCACCAGCACCGGCACCCGGATCGCCGCAGCGCACCGCAGGCCGTCGGCCGGGGCGTCGTCCAGGCTCCACTGGCTGAGCCAGCTGCGCAGCGTGCAGAACCGTGCCAGGCCGACCGGACCGTTGTTCACGAGCCGCGGGTCGCCCAGGTACGACACGCCGACCTGACGGTCGTTGGGGTCGATGGTGCCGTCGAGCACCGCCGGATCCGCCATCGTGGCATGCACGACGAAGCCGCGCTCCTCGTCGGGTCGCCCGGCGTCCCGCAAGCGCTCCAGCTCGCCCCGCACCCACGCGGTGATGCGCCGGTTCCGCGCCTCCTGGGCGGCGCGGTAGCCGGCCAACCACTCCCGGTCGTACGGCGGTTGCGGCGCGTCGGGCCCGTAGATGTCCCACATCGGATCGCGCCGCTCGGGGTCGGCCTCGTCGACGATCGCCGGATCGAGCGAGTCGGTGAGCACGCCGTGACGGCTCGGGTGCGCGGCCAGCAGCATGACGGCGTCAGCCGGGATCAGGTCCGCGGCGGTCAGGTCCGGCGGATCACCCCACGGCGTCGCGGTGATCGACGGCACCTCGGCCTGCTCCTGGTACAGCAGCGACAACGACCCGCCACCGGACCAGCCGGCGAGCACGACGTTGGAGTAGCCGAGGCGCTCCTTGGCATCGGCGACCGCGGCGCGCATGTCCAACACGACCTTCTCCATGATGAGCGCGGAGTCGGAGCGGTAGCGGCTGTTGCAGTAGATGACGTGGTGGCCGGCACGCGCGAGCGCCCGCACCATCGGCAGGTACGCGCCCGCGCCGATCGGGTGCATGAACAGCAGGACGGTGTCAGACGGCACGCCCACCGGCCGGTACAGGTACGACTCCAGCACGACGACGCCCTCGGGCCCGCCGTAGGTGTCCTTGAACGCCGCATCCTCGGCGTAGACGAGCGGGTACGCGATGAGATCGACGTCGATCCTGCGCTGCGGATCAGCCACGGGACCGGGATCAGGCCCGTTCGAGGCGGACCGGCGGATCAGGGGTGCTGGCCGCTTCGGCGATCTCGTCGTCGGTCATCGAGACCATGAACGCGAGCTCCTTGGGTCGGTAGCCCATCTGCGGCTTGTCGGGATCGATGGCGGCCTGCGGCACGGCCTCGGAGGGTCGTTCGAACGGCGGCGGCGAGGAGAACCGCTCGGCGTCCTCGGTCGTCATGCCGATCGCCTCGCAGGCGACCGGATCGATCCAGGCCCGTGGATCGACCGGCTCGGCCGACCAGGCCGCCTCCAGGGTGAGACCCTCGGGCCCGGCGAAGTAGATCGAGCGGCACATCCCGTGCTCGATCGGCCCGAAGGTCACGATGCCGTTCGAGCGCAACCGGTCGCGCATCGCCAGCAGCTCCTCCTCGGAGCCGACGTCGAACGCGAGGTGCTGCATCGTGCCCGGCGCGCTGATGCCGGCACCGGTCCCGGAGTGGGTGATGCCGATCGTCGGCTCGACGTCCTCGACGCCCGGCACCTGGACGAACGACAGCAGACAGGTGTCGCTGAGGCGGACGAAGCCGTGCCACGCACCCTCGACACCGTGCATCTCGAACAGGGCGACCATCGGTGCCCCCATCACCTGGGTGAAGAACTCGAACTGGCGCTTCATGTCCTTGGTCGAGATGGCGAGGTGGTGGACACCGATCGGTGCTGTCATGTGAGGTCCCCCGGGTTGCTCGTGCGTCGCAGCATATGACCGCTGCGCAGCGTCTCTTCGACGATGGAGCCGCTGCGGCGCGGCCACGGCGTGTCGAGGCGCACGATCGCGATCGCGTACACGATCTCGGAACCCAGCTCCGCTCGCTCCAGGTCGACGCCGGCTTCGAGGAACGCGTCCCGGATGAACTCCATGACGAAGTGGTCCGCGGAGCGCACCGCGGCCGCAGCCGGTTCATGGCACACCGCCCAGTCGCGCATCGCGTGGTGCAGCGCGAACATCTGCATCTCGACGCTGGCACGTTCGAGGCCGCGGAGCCGCTGGTTGGGAGGGAGCTCCATGAGCTGGTCGACGACGAGTCGTTGCTGCTCGCCGCCGAAGTACGCGGCGAGCTGGTCCAGGAAGTCGGACATGTTCGAGAAGTGGTGGTAGAAGCTTCCGCTCGTCCGGCCGGTGCGCTCGCACAGCGCGGTCAGCTTGACCGACTGGAACCCACCCTCGCGCAGCAGGTCCTGACCGGCGTCCAGCCAGACCCGGCGGCTGGTGTCAGCCCTGTTGTCCTCCACGACCGCCCCACTCAGATCCGGTCCATCGGTCGGAGCGGGAGCCCGAGTGCCACCCGACCGACCAGCTCCGTGGTCCGATCCCAGTCGAAGACGACGTGGCCCTTGAGGACCTCGACGTCTCGCTGCAGCCGCTGCATCGCGGCGTCGCTGCGGTAGACGCTCGCTCCCGCCCCCGCACAGACGTCGCCGATCACCGCCACCGAGCGTCGCACGGCGTCCGCCGCGGCGAGACGGACCGCGATCCGGTCCGCGATCGGGTCGTCGCTGGTGAGGATCCCCTCCAGCCGACCGACCGCCGAGTCGAGCACTGCTCGTGTCGCCCGGACATCAGCGAGCGCGGTGCCGAGTCGGACCTGCGCGGCGGGTTGCTCGGCCGCCTTGTCACCGAGGCTGTAGGCGAGCACCCGCGACCGGAGGCGACGTTCGTACTCCGAGACCGCCCGCTCGGCCGCTCCGACCGCAGGCGCAGCGGCAAGCAGAGCGAGCACGGCCATCAACGGGAGGTGCGCGAGGCCGTCACCCCCGATGGGCCCACCCGACTCCAGGAGTGACTCCGCGAGCAGCGTCCGATGCTCGGGCACGAACGCCCCCTCGACGCGGACGTCATCGGAGCCCGTTGCCCGCATGCCCGAGGTGAACCAGACGTCATCGACGACCACGTCGGAGATCGGCAGCACGGCGAACCGGGCGACGATGGCGTCGGTGCGATCCTCGAGACCGGTGACCATCACCCAGTCGGCGTGACGGATCCCCGTCGCCCACTCCCATCTGCCGGTCACCTCCCAGCCGGGCTCACCGTCCGGACCGGTCGTCGAGCGCAGTCGACCTGTCGGAGCCAGCGGTGCGGGCATGAGTCCGTAGCCGGGAGCGACGCCGAGCACCTCCTGTTGGAGCTCTTCGGGGAACCGGGTGAGGAGCCAGTTGTGCATGACCAGGAACGACAGCGTCCACGCCGATGCCGGACACCCCGTCGCCAGGATCCGGGTGGTGTCGATCAGCTCGGCCAGCCCCGCTCCCTCGCCGCCCCACCGCTGCGGGACGACCATGGAGAACAACCCCGATCCGGCGGCAGCATCCAGCACCGCCGGAGTGAGCTCACGGAGCTCCTCGGCACGGACCGCCTCGGCGTCGAGGATCCCTGCCAGCTCCTGGACGCGGATCCTCCATGCCGGTTCCGCCCCAGCTGCGTCCGCCCCGGCTGCGCGAACGCTGGTCGGAGGTTCCTGTGAAACGGCCGTACCTCCGGTCATCACGTCGTCATCCGACACCAGACAGTCACCATAACCCACCTTACGGACGTCGATCGCCTGGCCGGAAGGACCTGAACACCGGCGGGCTACCGGGTCGGGGTCAGGAATCCGCACCTCGGGCCGGATGACTCGACGAGCGTCATCGCCGGTCGTCGTCGCGGCACTCGAGGATCTCTGCAGCCGGGAGGACCGTACCCGTCCGGTCCTTGCGGTCCCTGATCCGTCGGGCGAGCACGCCGGGGTCGGGGCGGTCGGCCAGGTCGATCAACTCGGCCCGGAGGTGCTCCTGGAGGGAGCGACCGGAGCGGGCGGCCCGGGCGGCGAGCTCATCCCGACGATCAGCGCCGTCG
>CAYSCB010000107.1:0-9022 GCA_964429335.1 uncultured Aquihabitans sp. | reverse complement strand
ACGAGTGCCACATGTGCTTCCACTTCCCGCTCATGCCCCGCATGTTCATGAGCCTCCGACGCGAGGAGGCGACACCGGTCGGGGAGATCCTGGCGCGCATCCCCAAGATCCCCGAGGGCTGCCAGTGGGGCATCTTCCTGCGCAACCACGACGAGCTGACCCTCGAGATGGTGACCGACGAGGAACGGGACTACATGTACTCCGAGTACGCCCGTGACCCACGGATGCGGCGAAACGTCGGGATCGCACGTCGCCTGTTCCCGCTGCTCGAGAACGACCGTCGCCAGGCCGAACTGCTGCACGCGCTCCTGTTCTCGCTGCCCGGCACGCCGATCCTGTACTACGGCGACGAGATCGGCATGGGCGACAACATCTACCTGGGTGACCGTGACGGGGTCCGGACCCCCATGCAGTGGAACCCGGACCGCAACGGCGGCTTCTCGACAGCGGACTTCGCCCAGCTGTACCTGCCGCCGCTGATGGACCCGGTGCACGGGTTCCAGGCGGTGAACGTCGAGGCCGAACGGCGCGACGGCGCCTCGTTCCTGAACTGGCTGCGTCACATCATCCACGTGCGCCAGCAGCACTCGATCTTCGGTCTCGGAGGGTTCGAGATCCTCGAGGTGTCCACGCCGTCGGTGTTCGCCTACCTCCGCACGCCACACGAGGGCGCGGATGCCGGGGTCCGTCCCGTGCTGTGCGTGAACAACTTCTCGAGCGCGGCGCAGCCGGCCGAGCTGTTCCTGTCACACCTGGCGGGCAGCGTCCCGGTCGAGATGCTCGGGGGCGTTTCGTTCCCTCCGATCGGCGAGCTGCCGTACTTCGTGACGCTGCCGCCGTTCGAGTTCCTCTGGTTCGAGCTGACCGAACCGGCCTGATCGGCAACGATCGGCCGACCCTGCCCGAGAACCCCAGGACGGGGCGGGCAGGTCACATGCCGTTCAGGTCGAGCGCTGCGATCTGCGCCGCCAGTCGTTCGGCCACGTAGCGCTGCCCGGGCGGCTGGTCGAAGTGACGGCCGTCGCGGGGGCGCAACGTGATCCCGTCGACCTGCACGGGGCACGGCGTGGTGGGGCACACGATCCGGTCGAACCCGAGGGTGTCGACGCCGGGCGCGGTGGCGCCGATCGTCGTGAGGACGTCGTTGACGAGCCGACCTCGTCGGTTGGTGTCCGCGTTGCCCGGCAGGATCTCGCCGTCCACCACGTCGGCGATCGTGAGGAACGCGACCCGTGCGCCCCGGACCGAGAGACGTTGGATCGTCTCGCCGTAGAGCCGGTGCATCACCTGGGCCCATTCGAGCGAGCCCACTTGGTACCACCGCCCATCGACGATGCGGTCGGTGGTCTCCCATGTCGACAGCGCCACGACCAGGTCCGGTCGGGCACGGCTGATCGCTTCGCGTTGGATCCGGGGGAGCGCACCGTTGCAGGCCGCCGTGATGGTCGAGGGGTTGCCGTACTCGTCGGCCGGATCACCGGCGGTCACTCCGCAACCGCCGGCCGCTGCCGCGGCGAAGGTGATTCCTCGGGCGTTCAACGCGTCACCCAGGGCGTCTTCGAGGCTCGCGGCGACGCTGTCGCCGACGAGCAGCACCCGACGCGGATGGCGGGGTCCGAGCGGCGCGGTGCCTGACGTCGCTGGTGGTGTCGTCGCCGGTGGTGTCGTCGCCGGTGGCGTCGACGTTGGTGGTGTGGCCGGGATCGTCGTGACCTCGGATCCGGTTGCGGCGGGTGGCGTCGACGTCGTCGATGCTGGGACCTCGCGGATCCGGACGTCGCCGGGTGCACGGGCGACGAGGTACTCGGGGGGTCCGGGGACGTCAGCGGTGATCCACGCCGTGGCGAGGACGATCCCGACCGCGGCACACGGCACCGTCACCCGGGCCTGTTGCCAGCTGATCGCCCGTCGTGAACGTATCGGGTGCTCCACCCAGCGGTACATGAGCGCCGCGGCGACGAGCGTCACGGCGACGCGCAGGCCGAACAGCACCGGACCGCTGACGCCGGTGCGCCGCGGGGTCAACCACAGGAACACGGGCCAGTGCAACAGGTACACCCCGTAGCTGATCCGCCCGAGTGCAACGACCGGCGTCAGCGCCAGCACCCGCGCCATGGCCCCCTCCTGTAGGGCGGCGACGACGACGGCGCCGGTGCACGCCGCGGTGAGGAGCAGTCCCCACGGGTACAACCAGGGGCTCGAGAGGTGCGCCACAGCGACGAGCGCAACCAGCACGACAGCGCCGATGGTGCCCGCGGTGACGGCGACACGCCGAGGCCGTGCGTCGAAGCGGATCCGACCGAGGAGCGCGACGGCCAGCAGCACGCCGATGAGGAGCTCGGCCGCTCGTGTGTCGGTCCCGAAGTACGCGCGGTCGATCAAGGTCCTCGCGAGCACGCCGTTGGCCACGGCGCTGGTGACCGTGAGCACCCCGAGCACGACGACTGCGGTGCGCAGGCGGCGCCGGGGCGTGCCGGCACCGCGGCCCAGCACCACGATGAGCAGCACCGGCAACAACACGTAGAACTGCTGCTCGATCGCCAGGCTCCAGAAGTGCTCGAGGGGAGACGGCGGCGACTGCGAGGCGCCGTAGTTCGTCCCCTGGGCGATGAAGTGCCAGTTGGCGAGCTCGGCGAGCGACCAGGGGACATCGCCGCGCAGCGACCGCATCTGCGAGTCGTCCCAGATGCCTGCCAGCCCCATGACCAGCACCAGCCCGATCGTCAGCCACGACGCCGCGAGCAGCCGTCGGAACCGTCGCGACCAGAAGCCGCGGAGGTCGATCGTCGCGTCGTTGGCCCATCCACGCAGCAGGATCGACGCGATGAGGAAGCCCGACAGGGTGAAGAACACCGAGACTCCGAGGAAGCCGCCCGGTGTCCGGGTGAACCCACCGTGGAACAACAGCACCGCCGCGACGGCGACGGCTCGCAGCCCGTCCAGCGCCGGGACGTGACCGAACGACGTGGTCGGGTGGAACGAGGAGGGGCGCAGCGCTGTCCCGTCCTGTGTGATCACCATCACGCTGGGCCATCGTACGCGGTGGGGCCTCGGGCCCGGACCCGGGTGTCCCCGCGCGACAATGCCGTCCCATGATCGTCGCGAGCCAGCCGGGTGGCCGAGTGCACGTCCCCAGACGGTGGCGAGCGTGGACTGCAGCTGCTGCCGTCGTGTCGATCGCGCTCGTGGCCGGTTGCAGCTCGGGCGAGGAGGCGACGGGATCCACGACCACTGCCGTCGCCGCGGGTGCCGAGCAGGGCGGCTGCGACGGCTCGGTCGAATCGCCGGACCCGGCGTTCGTCGTCGATGACTGCGGCCGTGTGGTGATCCTCCGGGGCGTCAACGTCGAGGCCTCGGCGAAGGGCGACACGCAGGCCGGTCCGCACCTGCCCACGACGCCGATGTCCGGCCAGGCGACGCTGCAGCGCTGGGGCTGGAACAGCGTCCGGTTCCTCGTGCTCTGGGGGGCGATCGAACCCGAGCGCGGGAAGTTCGACGACACCTACCTCGACGGCGTGGCGACGTGGATGGACTGGTACGCGAAGCACGACATCCACGTGGTCCTCGACATGCACCAGGACCTGTACGCGTGGGCGGTCGGCGGCGACGGCGCCCCGGACTGGGCCGTGGACACCAAGGGCGTGGCGCCGAAGGAGTTGCCGGAGGGCCAGCCGTGGTTCCTCCAGGGCGCTGACCAGGCGGTCCAGAACGCCTACCAGTCGTTCTGGAACCCCACCGAAGGCCAGGCGGACCTCAAGTCGGAGTACTTCAAGGCGCTGTCCCACCTCGTCGAGCGCTTCGCCGGCCATCCTGCGGTGATCGGCTACGACGTCATGAACGAACCGTCGTTCGCGAACGGTGACCTTGCGGCGACCCTGGCGATCCAACCCGAGGCTGCCGCCGGGAAGTTCGTCAACCAGAACCTCACGACGTTCATGCAGCGCGGCATCGACACCGTCCGCCAGCACGACCAGGACGCCTGGGTGATGATCGAGCCGACCTCGCTGCTCAACGCCTTCCCGTACGCCGGTGATCTCGTGTTCGAACAGCTCACCGATCCCCGCAACGGTCCGCCTCGCCTGTCCTACGCCGGGCACCTGTACCAGCAGCAGGTGCACGACGGGCAGGGCTATCCCGAGAACGACCCGTACCTGGCGACGTGGGAGCAGCTGCGCACCTCGGAGGCGAAGCGGATGCGGTCCTCGTTGTGGATCGGCGAATGGGGTGGGGCCGACCAACCCCGGATGGACCAGTACGTGGCCGAGCTGACCGCGATGGCGGACCGGAACATGGCCGGATGGGCGTTCTGGAGCTGGGACCCGGGCGGTTGGTCACCGGTCGAGTCCGACGGGACGACGATCTCCGCCAACGGTCGGAGGCTCCTGCGCGTCCAACCCAGGGCGGTTGCCGGCACCCCGACGAGCTTCGCGTGGGACCCGCAGTCCTCGGTGTTCCAGATGGCGTGGACCGAACGCCCCGAAGCGGTCGGGTCGACGGAGCTCGCCGTCCCCGAGGAGCTGTTCCCGAACGGGCTCCAGGTCGTGCTCGACGGCAAGGCCGTGACCGCCGCATGGGATCGGACCCGTTCGGTGCTGCGCCTCGACCCGGACCGCAAGCGTGCCGATCACACGGTCTGCGTCCAGCCCGAGGGTGCGAACGCCTGCAGCGCCTGAGCTCGGGTGGGTTCTGAGCTGACGGGTCCGAACGGGTAGAAACTGGTCATCGACGCATCGTCTTTCTCCGCTGAGCTCGCCCACCTGCTGCCTGCCTTCCTCGCGGGCCAGCGCTGGTTCGCCGCGGTCGATCGTCCGCAGGTCCGCATCCGCCGGGTCGACACCCTGGTCGACGGGTGGCCGAGCCTGCTGTGGGTCCTCGCCGAGGTCCGCTCCCAGGGCGGCTCGGGTGAACCGGCGTGGTACCAACTTCCGCTCGGGGCGGCGTTGGAACGGCCCGACGAGCTCCCGGACGTTGCCCACATCGGACGGATGGACACCCCGCGAGGCACGGCGCACCTCTTCGACGCGCTGGCGGACGAGGAGCTCGCACTCGAGTTCTGCTCGATCGTCGCCCCCGACCTGGGACTGCGCACCGTGCGGGCACAACCGGGAGAGCAGTCCAACACCTCGCTGGTCCTCGACGAGCGCTACATCGTGAAGGTGTTCCGGCGCGTGCAGCCCGGACCCAACCCCGACGTCGAGGTGACCGAGGCCCTCGGTCGCGTCGGCTACGGCGGGGTGCCGGTTCCGGTGGCGGTCTGGCGTCGCAACGGCACCGACTTCGCTGTGACGCGCCGGTTCGAACGCAGCCGTGGCAACGGCGTGGAGCTCGCGCACGCATCGTTGCGTGAGATGTTCAACCGTCGCCGACCACCCCGGGACTGCAAGCTGGACTTCGCGAAGGAGGCCTACCAGCTGGGGCGCGACATCGCGGCGTTGCACGTCGCGCTCGCGGAGGCGTTCGGTGCCGAGCCGGCCGACGGCGGCGCCTGGGCAGCCGACATGTCCGCCCAGCTCCACCGGATCGCGTCCGGCCACCTGGACACGCAGCGGATCGAGACGATCTACCGTCGGCTGAGCGACGCGGATGACCTGGGGGCGGCGATCCGGATCCACGGTGACCTGCACCTCGGCCAGGTGCTGCGTGTCGCACGTCAGTGGATGGTGCTCGACTTCGAGGGCGAACCGGACCGCCCGCTCGCGGAGCGTCGCCGGCCATCCTCACCCTTGCGCGACGTCGCAGGAATGACGCGGTCGTTCCACTACGCGGCGGCCATGGCCCTCCGCGAGACGGAGACGCCGGACCGGGAGCTGCGACTGCTCGCCGATGCGTGGGCCGAACGCGCGATCAACACCTTCCTGTCGGGGTACGCCGAGGTCGACGAGGTCCACCGTCTGCTCCCGCAGGCGCGAGCGTCGCGTGACGCGCTGCTGAGCGTGTTCGAGATGGACAAGGCGGTCTACGAGGTCGCGTACGAGCTGGCGCACCGTCCGGATCTCGTCGATCTCCCGATCCGGGCGGTCGAGCGGCTGCTCGCCGATGACGGTGACCTGCCCGGGTCCCCACCCGCGGATGAGGACCTGTTCGCGTGACCACGCCGACACCGCCGGGTGAGATCGACCTGTACCTGTTCAACGAGGGACGTCACCGACGGCTGTGGGAGCTGCTCGGCGGGCACCTGCTCCCCGGTTCGGGAGCGACGTTCGCTGTGTGGGCCCCGAACGCCCGTCGGATCCGTGTGCGCGGCGACTGGCAGCACTGGAGCGAGGCCGATGCGGTCGATCTCGCACCGCAACGATCGAGCGGCATCTGGTGGGGCCATGACGGGCGGGCACGCGCCGGCGACGCCTACAAGTTCGAGATCACCGGAGCGGACGGCCGCGTGTCGCTGCGCGCGGATCCGTTGGCCCGTCAGGCCGAGCTCCCTCCCCGCACGGCATCGGTGCTCGCTCCGGAGGGCGTGTTCGCGGTGGGTCGGGGCGAACCGTCACCCTGGCGCAACCCCGGGGAGGGGTGGCGCAGCGAACGGATCGAACGCAACTCGGGTCGTCTGTCGGTCTACGAGGTGCACCTGGGGTCGTGGCGACGTCATCCCGACGGGACCCAGCACAGCGCCCGTCAGCTGGCGGAACCGCTCGCGGAGTGGGCGTCGGGCCTCGGGTTCACCCACGTCGAGTTGATGCCGGTCGCGAGCCACCCGTTCGGCGGCTCCTGGGGGTACCAGGTCAGCGGGTACTACGCGCCGGACGCCCGCTTGGGAACTCCCGACGACCTTCGTCACCTGATCGACGTGTGCCACGACCGCGGTCTCGGCGTCATCATCGACTGGGTTCCGGCGCACTTCCCCCGTGACGAGTTCGCCCTCGCCCGGTTCGACGGCACAGCGCTCTACGAACACGACGACCCCCGTCGGGGCGAGCACCCGGACTGGGGGACGCTCGTGTTCAACCACGGTCGCGACGAGGTCCGGAACTTCCTGACAGCGAACGCCCTGTACTGGCTGGAGGAGTTCCGCGTCGACGGCCTCCGGGTCGACGCGGTGGCGTCGATGCTGTACCTCGACTACTCCCGGGATCCGGGTACGTGGGTCCCCAACGAGCACGGTGGTCGGGAGGACCTCGACGCGCTGGCGTTCCTCCGGGAGCTCAACGAGGTGGTCCACGAGGAGCATCCGGGTGCACTCGTCGTCGCCGAGGAGTCCACGTCGTGGCCGGGTGTGACAGCGACTCCCGAACAGGGCGGGCTCGGCTTCGACCGCAAGTGGAACCTCGGTTGGATGCACGACACGCTCGGCTACTTCGCCGAGGACCCGATCCACCGCTCCCACCACCACGACGAGCTCACGTTCTCGATGGTGTACGCCGGGCACGAACGCTGGATCCTCCCGCTCAGCCACGACGAGGTCGTGCACGGCAAGGGCTCGTTGCTCCAGAAGATGCCCGGTGACGAGTGGCAGCGCTTCGCCAACCTCCGTGCGCTCTTGGCGTGGCAGTGGTCCCACCCCGGCCGGCAGCTGCTGTTCATGGGTGCCGAGCTGGCCCAGGAGCAGGAGTGGTCCCACGACCGGGAGCTCGACTGGTGGCTGCTGCAGCACGGTGCACACCGTGGGGTCCGGACGCTCGTCGAGGACCTCAACCGGATCCAGGCCACGAACCCGGCGCTGTGGAGCGGCGACGACGACCTCGACGGGAACTTCTGGTGGATGGATGCCGACGATCGGGACCGGTCGGTGTTCGCGTTCAGTCGTCGGATCCCCGACGGACATCCGAGCCGTGACGTCACCGGTGGGGCACCGTCGCCCGCCGAGCTCGTTGCGGTGGTCGCCAACCTGACACCGGTCCCGCGTCACGGCTACCGGCTGGGCGTGCCGTCGACCGGCGAGTGGCGCGTGCTGCTCGACACCGACAACCGCCGTTACGGCGGCAGCGGGCACGAGCTGGTGCCCGACGGCGGTGTCACGCTGGAGGTCGACACCGCGACACCGTGGCAGCACCAACCGCACTCGCTGCGCCTCACGCTCCCACCGCTGTCGGTGGTGTTCCTCGCCCCGATCTGAGGACGTCGACATCTCGTGCTCAGGGCGTCGTGGAGACCCCGCCGGCCAGCGGTACGGTGCTGAGGTGACCGACGGCGTGGCGCCAACCCGGGGCGCGACGACGTGCTACCGGCATCCCGACCGGGTGGCCGGCGTCGGTTGCCAGCGCTGCGGTCGGCCGATCTGCCCGCAGTGCATGGTCCAGGCCCAGGTGGGCTTCCAGTGCCAGCAGTGCGCGCACGGCCGGACCCAACAGGTGATCCACGGCAGAGCGGCGTTCGCCGGAGCGCGCACCGACATCGTCGTCGGCAAGGTGCTCATCGCGATCAACGTCGCCGTCTACGTGCTGACCGTCGCGGTGGGACGGTCGACGACGCCGACCGGATGGGTGTTCCGGAACGGGGTCACCTGGGGGCCGGGTGTCGCCCACGGCGAGTGGTGGCGTCTCGTGACCGGGGCGTTCATGCACGCAAGCCCCCTGCACCTGTTCATGAACATGTTCCTGCTCTACCTGCTGTCGAGGGAGCTGGAACCCGTGCTGGGCCACCTCCGATTCGGACTCGTGTACGGCGTGTCGCTCCTCGGCGGCGCAGCAGGGGTGATGATCGCGTCGCCGACGCAACCGACGCTCGGCGCCTCCGGAGCGATCTTCGGGCTGATGGGAGCGATGGTCGTGCTGCAGCTCCGAGCGCACCAGAACCCGTGGAACTCGGGGATCGCCGGCCTGATCGTGTTGAACCTCGTCCTGACCTTCGCCGTGCCGGGGATCTCGGCAGGCGGCCACGTCGGCGGACTCGTTGCCGGTGCACTCGCCGGACTGGTCGTCTCGGCGCCCGGGACGCCAACCCGGGATGCGGTGGTGCGCGACGGGTTCCTCGCCCTCAGCGGGGTGCTGTTCGCGGTGCTCGCGGTCGTGGTCGCCGGTGCCGCCATCGGTCCCTAGTGCACCGTCGCGGAAGTTACACGCGTGTAGTTTGGTGGGGTTGGACT
>CAYSCB010000106.1:0-9025 GCA_964429335.1 uncultured Aquihabitans sp. | reverse complement strand
CGTCCGGCGGCATGAAGCCGCGGGCGGCCTCCGCCGTAGCGCGCAGTTCGGGATCCATCGGCATCACAGGTTCCACGGCCACGGTGGTGGATCAGATCGGCAGGTCGCCGTGGAGCATCTCGAGGTCGTCTTCGTCGGGCTCCTGGCCGTGGTGGGTCACCTTGAACAGCCAACGGTCGAGGATCAGGTAGCGACCGATCCACACGATGCCGAACCCGAGCAGCTGGGCGCAGAACACCGCCAAGGCCTCGACGACGCCCGGTGCCCGGTCGTGCACCCATCCCTCGACCATGTACGTGAGACCCGTCGCGACGCTCACGCCGAGCATCGCCGCGACCCAGAAGACGAGGACCTGCGTCCGCAGGTTGTCACGCGACGTCTCACGCCACACGTAGTGCTTGTTGGCGAAGAAGTTGGGCAGGGTGAGGATCGCCGCAGCGGTGATGGACGCGTACGTGAAGTTGTTGTCGGTGCCCTTGTAGATCGTCGCCGCGAGGACCTGGATGAGGATCTGGCCGATGGGCACGAACACGACGGAGACCGCCGCGTAGCGGATCTGCTTGCGACCCTCGTCAGAGCGTGCGTGGTCCATGACCGCAGCGGTGCTCAACTTCACGCCTCTACCGTATCGGAGGTCACCGCGGATCCCGAAGCAGACGCCGCACCCCGTACCGAGAACGCTTCACGTCGAATATCGACGTGAAGCGTGCCGAGTTCGGGAGGGGTGTGGAGGAGGGCTTGCGTGGATGGGGTGCCGAGGGGTGCAGGGAGGGGTGCGGAGGAGGGGGAGAATGGCGGGTATGGACCAGGCCGCCGTCGACGCGCTCGTCACCCTGCTCGACCTCGAAGCGATCGAGGTCAACATCTTCCGTGGAGCCGTCAGCCCCGACCGTGGCGACCAACGGGTCTTCGGCGGTCAGGTCGCGGGCCAGGCGCTCGTAGCCGCGGCGCGGACCGTGGAGGTCGACCACATCGTGCACTCGCTGCACGCCCAGTTCCTCCGGCCCGGCGACCCGCTCATCCCGATCATCTACGAGGTCGACCGCTCCCGTGACGGGCGGTCCTTCTCCACCCGACGGGTGCGCGCCGTGCAGCACGGCCGGTCGATCTTCACGCTGTCGGCCAGCTTCCAGTCACCGGAGGGCGGCTTCGACCACCAGTTCGAGATGCCGGCAGGGCTTCCGTCACCGGAGGAGCTCCCGGACTTCAAGGAGCGGATGGCGCCGTGGAAGGACCGGTTCGCTGACTACTACGACCGACCCCGACCGATCGACACCCGCTACTGCGAGACCGGACCGTGGGAGCGACGCGAGGACCTGCCGCCGTTCCAGAACGTGTGGCTGCGGGCCAACGGCGTGTTGCCCGACGACCCGGTGCTGCACATCTGCGTGCTCACGTACGCATCGGACATGACGTTGCTCGACACCTCGCTGCAACCGCACGGGTCGAGCTTCTCGATCGGCGAGGTCTTCATGGCGTCGCTCGACCACGCGATGTGGTTCCACCGACCCTTCCGCGCGGATGAGTGGCTCCTCTACGCGCAGGACACGCCGAGCGCGAGCGGCGGCCGCGGCCTGGGGCGCGGGCTCGTGTACGCCCGGGACGGCCGGCTCGTCGCGTCGGTGGTCCAGGAAGGGCTCATCCGACAGATGCGCACCGACGAGGGAGGCGAGGCATGACGCCGCCGGCGGAGCTCACCCGACATCATCCCTGCCCACGCGGTCGGCATCTCCTCGGAGTCGCGCTCGCGCTGCTCGCCGGGCTGTCGCTCCTCGTCGGCTGTGGAGGCGGCGGATCGGACGACTCCCGGACCGGAACGACCCGGCGTCGCTCCACGACGTCGACGTCGATGTCAACCGACGATGACGCTGCGACCACGACGACCCTGCCCCTGGACGCGACTCGCGTCCGTCTCGTCGACCTCGACCTCGACGCGAAGGACCCGATCGACCTGGCGGTCCGACCCGGGAGCAGGTCGCTGCTGATCGCCGAGCGTGGCGGCAAGATCAGGGAGGCCGTGCAGGACACCGACGGAATCGGCTTTGCCGAGGAACCCGTCATCGACCTGACCGACGCCGTCGGTTCGACCGACATGGAGCGCGGCATGCTCGGCATCGCTGTCGCACCCGACGGCAGACACCTGTACCTGAGCTACACGGAGAAGTCACACGGCGACTCCCGGATCGACGAGTACCCGCTGAGCGGCACCGACGGTGAGCTCCGAGCGGACCCCGCCGGTCGTCGCCAGCTCGTCTCGATCGTCCAGCCGTTCCCGAACCACAACGGCGGGTCCCTCCGGTTCGGTCCCGACAGGATGTTGTACGCGGGCTTCGGTGACGGCGGCGGTGCCGGCGATCCGAACGGCAACGGCCAGCGCCGCGACACCCTGCTCGGCAAGATCCTCCGCATCGATCCCGAAGCGCCCGACGGCATCCCGGCCGACAACCCGTTCGTCACCGACGGCCGAGCGACCGACGGCAGAGCCACCGACGGCGCGGAGCCGCTCATCTGGGCGACGGGTCTGCGCAACCCGTGGCGGATCGACTTCGACCCGGCCACCGGTGACCTGTGGATCGGCGACGTCGGCCAGGACCGGATCGAGGAGATCGACCGGCTCACACCGTCGGCCGGCCGGCCGGCCGGCTACGGCGCCAACCTCGGATGGAACCTCTTCGAGGGCAACGACCGCTTCGACCGACCGACCCCGGCATCGGGAGCGGCGAGCGCGGGGCCGTTCGTCGACCCGGTGCTCACCTACACCCACGACGAGGGCTGCTCGATCACCGGCGGCGTCGTCGTCCGTGACCCGAGGTTGCCCTCGCTCACCGGCGCGTTCCTGTACAGCGACTTCTGTGCCGGCGGCGTCCGGGCGGTGCGCCAGGCCGACGACGGGACCGTGCAGCAGGTCGACCTGCACCTCGACGTCCCAGGCGTCGTGTCGTTCGGACGTGGACCCGACGGCGAGATCTACGTGATCAGCCTCCAGGCGGGCGTGCAGCGCATCGATCCCGCCTGAGTGGTCGACCGGGCGCCACCGATCAGTTCGACAGGGTGGGGTCCTGTTCCATCACCTCGAGCTGTTCGGCGATGACGTCGCGCACCCGGTCCTTGAGCGCGTCGACGTCCTCCAGCGTGAGGCCTTCGGTCGGGATCGGCTCCATCACGTGGACCGCCGCGTTGGCCCGGCCGTAGCGCCAGTCATGCTTGCGCAGCGCCTCCTTCGCGCCGTGCACGGCGAGGGGCAGGACCGGCACCTGGTTCTCGATGGCGAGGCGGAACGCCCCGTCCTTGAACTTGCCGAGCTCGCCGTCGGCGGCCCTGGTCCCCTCCGGGAAGATCATCACGCTGACCTTGTGCTGCAGGTACCAGGCGCAGCGGTCCATCGCCTTGCGCGCCGATGCCTTGTCGCCACGATCGAGCTTGACGTCACCGGCGAGGTACATCAACCAGCCGGCGATCGGGATCTTGAAGTTCTCCTTCTTCGACAGCCACTTCATCTCCCACGGCAGGTGGCTGATGAGGAGGATGTCGACGAACGACTCGTGGTTCGAGACCACCACGTACGGGTTGCGTGGGTTCGCCGGTGGCTCCCCCGAGACGCGGAAGTGCCACATCGGCGTGAGCTTCTGGTGCATCACCGGGAGCTTCCGGAACACGTAGCCCGCCCAGTAGTGCGTGCGGTCGAACGGGAACGTCACGACGTAGACGATCGCGACGATCGGGGCGAGCACGACGGCGCTGAGACCGAAGGCGAACCAGGACCACGCGGACAGGATCGTGTCGGCGAAGCTCGGACGTGGCGAGGGGTTCCCGGCGGGGGTCATGGGTGAACACTAGGACCCGGTGACGACCGGCACCCGGGTCCTGCGTCACACCGTCGTGGATCAGCTCAGCGTGTAGCGGTAGACGTTCGTGTCGCGGGGTTCGAAGCCGATCCGCCGGTAGAGGCGGTTGGCGGCCTCACGGCTGGGTCGGGAGGTCAGGTCGACCGTCCTGGCCCCGAGTCGGTGGGCGAGCTCGAGCGCCTCGCGGTTGAGGGCCTCGCCGACGCCCCGACCCCGTGCATCGGCGTCCACGACGACGTCCTCGATCCACGCGCGCGTCCCCGTCGGGATCGGGAACACCACGAGCGTCATCGACCCGAGGACGGTGTCGTCGTCGTCCCGGGCGATCAGCAGATGGCACGCATCGGAGCCCACGATCCGATCGAGCGTGGCGAGGTCGGGCGGTGCCGCCGAAGAGGACAGCTGGGGGATCAGGCGACCCATGGCGGCCACGAGATCGTCGTCGACGGCGGTGCATGTCTCGATCCGCATGGGCTCCGACGGTAGCCGCCGCAATGGTCCCCCGGGCCGGAATGGCGGCGGTGGGAGCCGCAGGACCTCCCGGTATCTTGACCCGATGGGGTTCCTGGAATGGCACGACCGTCCGTCGGTCGACGTCGACGTCGGATCAGGCGACCGTCCCGGGCCCGTCCTCGTCGTGGCGTTCGAGGGTTGGAACGACGCCGGCGACGCCGCGACCGGAGCGATCGAGCACCTCTGGGAACGCTGGGACGCTACGACGTTCGCCTCGATCGCGCCCGAGGAGTTCTACGACTTCACCGCCACCCGTCCACGGGTGCGTCTGGGCGACGACGGGCGCCGGATCATCGACTGGCCGGCGAACGAGCTCGGCTGGGCGGTCCCCGACGGCACCCGCGGTGTGGTGCTGCTGCGTGGGGTCGAACCGCAGCTGCGGTGGCGCACCTTCTGCGACCAGGTGCTCACGGCCGCGACCGAGCTGCGTTGCAGTCGCCTCGTCACCGTCGGCGCGCTGCTCGCGGACGTCGCGCACAGCCGGCCGACGCCGGTGTTCGCCACCTCCGAGGACGAGGGGCTCCGTGATCGGTTCGGACTCGGTCGCTCCGACTACGAGGGTCCGACCGGGATCGTCGGAGTGCTCTGCGACGAGGCGGCGAACCGGGACATGGCCGCCGCAGCGGTGTGGGCGGCGGTGCCGTCCTACGCTCCGTCGGCTCCCTCACCGAAGGCGGCTGTCGCTCTCGTCGGCCGCATCACCGGGCTGCTCGGCGCGACCGTCGACACGAGTGTGCTCGATCTGGCGACGGTCAGCTACGAGCACCAGCTCGACGACCTCATCGCCGAGGACGAGGACACGGTCGCCTACGTCCGGTTCCTGGAACGCCAGCACGACGTCGAGCACCTCCCCGATGACCACGGCGCCGCCGACGGGTTGCTCGACGAGGTGGAGCGGTTCCTGCGGGACCAGTGACCGGTCGGACCGGTCGGACCGGACGGACCGGACGTCGATGTTCGCCACCTCGAACTCGGCACGTCTCACGTCGATATTCGACGTGAGACGTTCTCGGTACGGGCGGGAACTCCCCGCCGTCCAAGACGTGGCGCATCACCAACCCGACGCGGGTGGCCGGAGCTCGGCACCCGTAGGATGCAGGCATGGCCGTGCGAACGGACTGCCGTCACTACTCGAGCCGCACCGTCGCCGGCGGCGACACCGTCCAGCGCTGCCGCGTCGACGCCGCCGAGCAGGCACCGTTCGCCTGCCCGGAGGGGTGCCTCTTCTTCGAGCCCCGCTCCATCACCGACGCTGGATGGAGCCGCGACCTCCGGGCCGACTGACGGTGACGATGGTGACGATGGTGAGGGTGATGGTGATGGTGAGTGGGAACACCGGGAACTTTCGACACGACCGTGGTCACGCCGTGTCGAAGGTCCCCTCACCCGCTTGACCGACGCCGGGCGAGGTGCACGTGTGCCTTGGCCGCACCCCATCGCAACCCCGGCTCGGCGAGCGACGCATCGACATCGGCGAAGGTTGCCGGGCTCAGCCCGTACACGTCATCGGGAAAGGCCCGCTGGTCGAACTCGTCACGCGTCACGGGCGGCACCGCCGCATCGGAGAGCACCCCGGTCGGGAAGCGCACCGCGGCACGCAGCACCTGCAGCGGAGTCGCTGTCTGATCGTCGATGTCCACCGTGAGGAGCCGGTCGAGCTCCGCGACCACCTCGACCCGACACGCCTCCGCGGCATCGACCGCCGCTGTGCGCAGCTGTTCGTCGACGGTGATCCCGGCCACTGTGCAGGTCCTGAGCACGCACCGCTGCACCCACGGCCCGATCACCGCGTCGACCGCAGCGACGAGCTCCGCACTGATCCGGGCCATCTCCGCGTCGTCCGAAGTGTCGTTCGCCTGATCGGCCTGTTCGGTGTGCTCGGTCACTCCGGCCAGTCTTGCCTGTCCCGGACTTCTTCGTTCGGGTACAAACCGTCCATGCGCATCCGGGCGACGGCGGTCTTCGAACGGGTCGTCTACAACTGCTTCGTGACGGATCCGAGCCGGCCCGACCGCCCGGTTCTGGAGATGGACGCACTGCTGCGCGACGGCGATGCCGACGGCCCGGTGCTGTTGCCGGTTCCGCAGTTCATGGCGTTCCTCGGTGGAGCGGAGGCCGCCGAGTCGGTCCTGCGCCAGCTCAACGAACAGGGTCGGATCGTGCGCCATCAGGACGTCGCGCACCTGTCGTTCCCGACCTGGAGCGTCGTCACCTGACCCGACCCGGCGTCGACGCTCGACCTCGACACCGAGGGAGCGGGGGCGAGGGGTCATGCGGGCGGCACCGTCTCAGGCGGTCGGCACCGTCTCAGGCGGCACCGTCTCGGGCGCCACGGTGGCCTGCGGAATCGTGGTCACCGGAACGGTCGTGTCCGGGATCGTCGTCTCGGGCAACGTCGTGTCCGATGTCGGTGGCCCCACGTCGGTGCCGTCCCCGGTGCCGCCGAGGATGGTGGACTGCGGCGGCACGAGCTGGCCGGCCGGTGCCGTCGGCGACCGGTCTCCCTCGAGCGGATCCACCAGGATCCCGGGTACCGAACGCCCCCGACATGCGAGCACGATCGAGCGGTCGACCACACGTACACGCGGTGTGCACGGCAGGAGCTGATCGTCGACGACCGGGATCTCGATCTCCGTGCCCCACAGCCCTTCGGCCTCCCCTCCGAGGACCAGGAGGTCACCCCGGACCTTCAACCCGACAGGGACCCCCTCCTCGCCCGCGAGCAGCCGACCGCCACGGATGCGCATCGTCGTGCCGGTGACCGTCTCCAGGGCAGCAGGGTCGATCGCGATCCGGACGTCACCGGAAGCGATCGAGCGCACCCGCACCGTGCCGTTGCGAAGCGACACGTCGCCCTCGATGCCACGCAGGTCGTAGTCCGCGCGACGAACCGGCAACCCGCCGACGGTCCCGTTCGTGATCCTGATGGTGAGCCGGTCGAGACCTGTCCCGATCACAGCCGGCAGCACCACCGGACGCCAGCCACCACCGACCGACACGTCGATGACGCCGGTCATGCCGCTGTCCCGGAGTCGGCTCTCGACCTCGGCGGTGAGGTAGCGACGGCCGACCATCTCACCCGCCACGACGACCAGCACCAGCAGGCACGATGCGGCAACGAACACCCACCGCCACATGCGGCCGGCGCCCCGGGCAGCGGCCTCGCTCTCCTCCTCGGTCGGCTCCGCCCAGACAGGTGCGGACCAGTCCGGCGCCCCGTCGTCGGACGCGCGACCGCCCGGTACGGCCGTCACGGCACTCACCCGCGCCGAAGCCCGCGGGGGCAGGGGCACCGTTGCCCCGGAGCCACCGCCACCGGCACCCGGCGGTCCCGCGGCCGGGTCGGGGGATTCAGCCGACGCCGAGCTCACCGAGGACGGTCCCCACGTCGGCGATCATCCCCACGTAGAACGGCCCGAACTCGCCGTAGACCGCAGACGCCTCGTCGTAGCGCATCGTGTAGACGACGTCCTTGACGTCGTCGGGGTTCACGCAGAACAACGTGACGCCCCACTCGTGGTCATCGGTCCCGGTGGAGCCGGTCACGACCTGGAGCACCCGACCGCGGAACTTGCGACCGGACGCGCCGTGCTCGTACATGAGCTCCTTGCGTCGCTCGAAGTCGAGCCGGTACCAGTTCGCCCCGACCTCACGACGCTTCGACATCGGGTAGAAGCAGAACACCTGCTTCCCCTCCGGTGGCAGCTGCGGGTACAGACGAGCCTGCTTCATCTCCTCAGGGAGACCGTCGGCGTACTCGGAGCTCTCCGTCAGCGACACGTAGCTGTCCACCAACTCGAGGCCGGCACCGACGAGCGCCGTCTGCAGGCGACGCAGGTTCCACTGATCCGACGACAGGGCCATGACGCCGAGGTCCGCCTTGTGACCGAGCACCGCGACGACGACCACCTGGTCGCCCCGAGCCTGTGCCTCCTCCACGGCCCGGAGGATCTCCGAGCGGTCCGTCGACGGCCCGACGTGGAAGAAGAGGTGAGCGACGGCGAGGCCGACGGTCGGGGTGGACGGCTGGGTCATGGCCGCAGTCTACGGCTCGACGTCCGACCCCTCCTTCCCGAACACAGGGGTCGGTTCCGACATGTTCTGTCGATTTCGGCCCCCAGAACGGTGGGGTGAGAGGTGGGGTGTCACATCGCGGCGATCTCGCTCGCGCCGTAGATGACGGCGAACACGACGATGACGATGCCGAACAGGCGACGGATCGTGCGCTCGTCCGCTCCGATCGTCAGGCGGGAACCGATGCGGGCACCCGGGACGACGCCGATCATGAGCGGCAGTGCGTAGGTCCAGTCGATGTGGCCGAGCACCGCGTGGGTGATGAGCGTCGGGACCGAGAAGATGGCGACGGCGACCAGGCTGGACGCGACCGCCGCCTTCATCGGCACCTTCAACGGGCCCGTGAGCACCGGCATGATCACGATCCCGCCGCCGACGCCCAGCAGGCCGGCGACGAACCCGGCAGCGGCGCCGAGCAGCACCAGAAGCGGCAACGGATGCCGCGGGACGACCGCATCGCCACCCGTCGCACCACCACCAGCGGCACCGCCACCAGCCGCATCACCACCCGGGCCGCCGGCGCCGCCGATGTCCGGGACATCGTCGGTCCCGTAGTCGAGTGCCGTCTCGGTCTCGAACGCCTCGGTCCCCTC
>CAYSCB010000105.1:0-9085 GCA_964429335.1 uncultured Aquihabitans sp. | reverse complement strand
CCGTGCCAGCGCGGTCGTAGGGATGTTCAAACCGGACGGTCCCCCCCGTAGAGCCGCCGATGGAGGCGACGATGCTGAGCCCGAGGCCGGCCCCGCCCGACGCCCGACTGCGCGACGGATCGGACCGCCAGAACCGCTCGAAGGCCCGGGCCGCAGCCTGGTCGTCGAGCCCGGGGCCGTGGTCACGCACGACGAGTCGCACCTTGCCGTCGAGGGAGGTGAGGTCGACGTCCACCTGGGTGCCCGCAGGGGTGTGGACCGCCGCGTTGGTGAGCAGGTTGGCAACGACCTGGTGGAGCCGGTCGGGGTCGCCGATCACGGTGGCCGAGTCGAGCCGCTCGGTCACCGGGTGCTCCGGATGACGGACCCGGAGATCCGCGACGGCGTCCGCGACGACCCGGTCGAGGGCGACCGGAACGTCCTCGCCGGGCTGGCCCTGGTCCAGCCTGGCGAGCGTCAACAGGTCCTCGACCAAGCGTCCCATCCGGATCGATTCGGCCTCGGTGCGCGCCATGGCGGCATCGAGCTGGTCCGGGTCGGCCAGCCCACCAATGCGATACAGCTCGGCATAGCCACGCACGGTCGTGACCGGCGTACGCAACTCGTGGGACGCGTCAGCGACGAAGCGCCGCAACCGGTCCTCGGTAGCTGCACGCTCGGCGAACGCCGCCTCGATGCGCTCGAGCATGGTGTTCAACGCCACACCGAGCTCGTGAGCCTCGGTGCCCGGGGCCTCCTCCGGCACCCGGTGCGACAGGTCACCCGCTGCGATCGTGGCGGCAGCTTCAGTCATGCGCCGCACCGGGCGGACCCCGAGGCGCAGCACCCACCAGAGGATCAGGCCCAACACCAACAGCACCGACGTCGTAGCGATCGCCTCGGTGACGACCAGCCGCCCGATCGTGGCGTCCACGTCGTCGAGCGGCATGCCCAACACGACGACGTCACCATCGCTGTTGACCCGGGCGGTGACGCGGTAGCGGGTCCCGCCGACCGTCGAGTCGACCGTCTCGACGCCCCCGCTGGAGACAAGCTGCGTGGCCTCCGCCGCGGTGATCCGCGGTGTCGCCGAGCCGACCGTCCCCTTGCCAGGTGACAGGCGTGTCTCCAGCACCCCGTCGACCAGCACCCCGGCGTATACCGAGCTGAACGCTCCGGCGTCCCGGGCGCTCGGCGATCCCGAGGACTGCGACCCCGACGACTGCGACCCGGCCGGCGGCACGCTCCCACCCGGTGGCGGAACTCGGGGACCGTTGCCACCCGGGCCGGACGCGAACCGAACGAGCTGCGTGTCGACCTGGTCGAGCAGGTAGGTCGAGGTGATGCGGGTCACGAGCCACGACGCGACGATCAGGAACGCGGCGATCAGCGCCATCCCGACCAGCATCCGAGCCTTGAGGGTCACGTCGGTCTCAGCGTTGGCGTCGCAGCGTGTAGCCGACGCCCCGGACGGTGTGGATGAGCTTGGGTTCCCCCTGGTCGAGCTTGCGACGCAGGTAGCCGATGTAGGTCTCGACGATCCCGCCGTCGCCGCCGAAGTCGAAGTTCCACACGTGGTCGAGGATCTGCGCCTTGCTGAGCACCCGTCCCTGGTTCTGCAGCAGGAAGCGCAGCAGGTTGAACTCCGTGGGTGACAGCGCCACCTCCTCGCCCGCCCTGGTCACGCAGTGGGCGTCATCGTCGAGGATCAGGTCCTCGCAGCGCAGAACCGAGTCCATCGAGCCACCCGCACCGGTCCGCCGCAGCACCGCATTGATGCGCGCAACGAGCTCTTCGAGGCTGAACGGCTTGACCAGGTAGTCGTCGCCGCCGAGGGTGAGGCCCCGGACGACGTCCTCGGTGCCGTCACGAGCGGTGAGGAACACAACGGGAGCCTTGACGCCGTCGCTGCGCATGCGACGGCAGACCTCGAAGCCGTCGAGGTCCGGCATCATCACGTCCAGCACCACCAGGTCCGGCGCGACCTTGCCCACCTCGGCGAGGGCCTGCCGGCCGCTGTCGAACGAGTGCACGTCGAATCCGTGGTGAGCGAGTGCCGCTTCGAGCATGGATCGGAGGTGGTCCTCGTCGTCGACGAGCAGGACGGTCGCTGCGGTCATGCACCCAGGATCCTCTCAGAAGCTGGGAGTCCGCTGAGTGCCGGGTGAGGACTGGTCGAGAACGTGACCCGCCGCGGCCGTGGGTGGACTTGGGCACCACTCACCTGGTTCACAGGCAACGTTCAGCTTCGCTCGCGAGGCTCCTGTCATGAGCGAGCCGACATCTCCCCCATCCGCACCTCGAACCAAGCACCGCGGTCTGATCTGGGCCATCGCCGGCGGGGCGCTCGTCGTGGTCCTGATCGGTGCCGGCGCGTGGTGGTTCTTCGGCCGCAGCACCCCCGACCGCGTCAACATCGACGCCGCCGCAAGCGGCGTCACGACCACGACTGCAGCGGCCGGCTCGAGCGGAGGAGCATCTTCCAGCGGGAAGTCGACCACGGTCGACGGGCTGGACGGCACGTGGACCGTCGACACCTCCAGCGGGAGCTTCGACTTCAACTCCGCGACCGGCACCTTCGCCGGGTTCCGCATCAAGGAGAACCTGGCTGGGATCGGCAACACCGAGGCCGTCGGCCGGACGGGCAAGGTCTCCGGTTCGTTCACCATCGACGGCACGACAGTCGACAAGGCGGAGATCACCGTCGACCTGTCGACCATCACCACCAACGAGTCGATGCGCGACCGACGCGTCCAGGAAGCCCTCGACACCAGCCAGTACCCCGACGCCACGTTCCGCCTGAGCCAGCCCATCGAACTGGGCGCCAACGCCGCGTCCGGCGCCACGGTCAAGGTCACCGCAGAGGGTGAGCTCACCATCCACGGCGTGACCCGCAAGGTGTCGGTGCCGTTGCAGGCGCGGCTCGTCGACGACACCGCGGTCGTGGTCGGATCAGTCGACGTGTCCTTCGCCGACTACGGCGTGCAGGTCCCTTCGAGCATGAAGGTCGTCTCGGTCGAGGACCACGGGACCATCGAGCTCCAACTCCTTCTCAAGCGCTGATGACTGGCGTGTTGCCGACGGCCGATCAGTGAGTCGGGCATCGTCGTCGGGTCTGTTGAGCCCGAAGAACGTCGCGATGGAGACCGCTTCGGGTGCTGTCCTCGGTCGCCTTCTGCACCTCGGACAACACGCTTGGTTGGTGGCCTCGGCCGACCGAACACGCGCTCGAGTCGATCCGCGGCGGAGCGAAGGCCTTGAGCTGCACCCGCCGGAGCTGGGGTCCCACACACCATCCGGAACCGGTCGTAGAACGCAGCGCTCGCCGCGACGTCGGATGGGCCATCCCACCTTGAGGATCGGATCCCCCTGTACCGAGAACGCTTCACGTCGATTATCGACGTGAAGCGTGCCGAGTTCGGGTGGGTGGAGCGCTCTCAGCGAACTCACGGCTGACTCAGTGCCGTCTCCCTGACCAGCACCCGACGATGACGCCATGACCCTCGAGCACACCGCGGTGGCGTCCCCCGCCACAGCGCCTACCGGCGCCGAACCCTCCAGCCGGGAGCTCCACGACGAAGCTCCCGGTACGCCCCCTCCCCGGCGACGGTGGCCGTGGGCGGTGGCCGTCGTCGCGGTGTGCCTCTTGGGCGCTGGCATCGCCCTGTGGGCGTTCGTGCTCCGCGGTGACGACACCACGACGACCGCCGCGACGACCACCCGACAGCTCGTTGCGGTCACCTCCGGGGCCATGGGCACCTCGGTGTCGGCCCAGGGCACCGTCGCCGCAGCACATACAGAGGACCTGTCGTTCTCCGCTGCGGGAACGGTCAAGACGGTGAACGTCGCTGCCGGTGACACCGTGACCGCTGGACAGGTGCTGGCTACCATCGACTCGTCGCAACTCGCTGCCGCGATCGCCGACGCGAAGTCCCAGGTCGCCAAGGCCGAGGCCAAGCTGTCCGACGACAAAGCCGCCAGCGCATCGGACGAGCAGATCGCGGCGGATACCTCCGCTCTGACCTCGGCGCAGGACTCGCTCGCCGCAGCGGAGACGGCGCAGGAAGGCGCGCAGCTCACCGCCTCGATCGACGGGGTCGTCACGACCGTCGACCTCACCGTCGGCGAGCAGCTCGGCAACAGCGGCACCGGCGGAACCACCGCCACCGGAACCGCCACCGGCAGCGGCCAGTCCGCATCGACGCTCGGCTCCGCGCAGCGCGCGGGACCGCAAGCGGTCGGATCGTCCGGTCAGTCCTCGTCGAGCTCGACGCCGCAGGTGCAGATCGTCAGCAGCGGCCACTACACGGTGCAGCTCGCGGTCGACAGCTCCGACATCTCCAAGATCGCTGCCGGCCAGAGCGCCACGCTGACGATCTCGACCTCCACCAGCGGCTCCTCCTCGTCCGGGTTCGGCGGCTTCCCCGGAGGAGGCCAGGGCGGTGGGCCGCCCGGATCCACCGGCGGCACCTCGGCCAACCAGTCCAACCGCTCCTCCGGCGGTTCATCACGATCCTCGACATCCGACGTCACCGTCACCGGCACAGTGACCACCGTCGGGCGCGTCGCCGACGCGAGCAGCGGTGTCGCCACCTATCCGGTGACGGTCGCCTTCGACGCGGACGCCACGAAGGTGTTCGTCGGATCGACGGCAACGGCCGCCATCGACGTATCCCAGCGCAACGACGTCATCCAGGTTCCCGCACGGGCCGTCACCACCTCGGGAGGACAGTCCGTCGTCACCGTCTCGACCGACGGCGCCACGGCCGACGGCGCGACCGAGCAGCGCACCGTGACCACCGGCGAGACCGCCAACGGGATGGTCGAGATCACCTCGGGGCTCAAGGCGGGCGAGCAGGTCGTCATCGAGGTGCCGGGCTTCCCCGGAGGGGGCCAGCCGCCGGGAGCGGGCGAGCTTCCGGCAGGGTTCACACCACCGGGAGTCCAGGGGGGCACCGGATCCGGATCCGCATCGAACGGGTCGGGGAGCTGACGATGGCCGTCCCAGTGATCGAGCTCGTCGAGGTGTCCAAGACCTACCGGACCGACGCCATCGAGGTGGTCGCCCTGGATCGGGTCTCGGCCAACATCGAGCAGAACGAGTACGTCGCCATCATCGGCCCGTCCGGGTCCGGCAAGTCCACGCTCATGCACGTGCTCGGCTGCCTCGACGTCCCGACCAGCGGCGCCTACCGGCTCGCCGGCCACGACGTCGCTCAGCTCGACGAGGACCACCTCGCCGACGTGCGCAACCTCTTCATCGGCTTCGTGTTCCAGCAGTTCCACCTGCTCGGGGAGATGGTCGCCTGGCGCAACGTGGAGCTGCCCCTGATCTACGCGGGGATGCCACGAACCCATCGCCGTGAGCTTGCGATGGAGGCCCTGTCCCAGGTCGGTCTCGGTCAGCGGGCAGAACACCGACCCGGCGAGCTGTCCGGCGGACAGCAGCAGCGCGTCGCCATCGCCAGAGCGCTGGTCACCTCACCGGCGCTCCTTCTCGCGGACGAACCGACCGGCAACCTCGACTCGTCGTCGTCGGCCGACGTCCTCGACCTCCTCGACGACCTCCGCTCGGACGGTCGCACGATCGCCCTCATCACCCACGAAGCCGAGGTCGCCGCCCGAGCGGAGCGCGTGCTGGAGATCCGCGACGGTCACCTGCACGAGTCCTCGCACACCGGCCGACTCGTGGGAGCGCTCCGATGAGGTTCGGCGACACGCTCCGCACCGCGTTCGACTCGGTCCGGGCCCACCGGCTCCGGTCCGCTCTGACCATGTTGGGCATCCTGATCGGCATCAGCGCCGTGGTGCTCACCGTGGGGCTCGGCTCCGGAGCACGGGCGAAGGTGCGTGAGCAGATCGACGAGCTCGGCACCAACGTCCTTGTGGTGTCGCCGGGGAGTTCGACGAGCAGCTCCGGCGCCCGAGGCGGGTTCGGCACGGCGTCCACGCTCACCACCGCCGACGCCGACGCGTTGGGCTCCCGAACCACTGCTCCCGACGTCGCCGCAGTCGCGCCGGTGAGCTCAACCTCGGTGGAGCTCACCGCGGGCACGAAGAACTGGACGACCACCCTCACCGGCACCACGCCCGACTGGCAGAAGGTGCGTTCACGGAAGGTCGCGAGCGGTCGGTTCCTCACCGCGGCCGACCAGTCCGAGGCCGCCACGGCGGTGGTGCTCGGCTCTGACACCGCCACCGAGTTGTTCTCGAGCACCGCTGTGACCGGGCGAACCGTCGTCTACAACGGCACGACCCTCACCGTCGTCGGCGTGCTCGACGAGCTGTCGTCGTCGGAGCAGACCTCCGCGAACGACGTGGCGATCGTGCCGCTCAGCACCTACCAGCAACGCCTCGTCGGTGGCACCGACCGGGATTCGGTCAGCCAGATCGTCGTCAAGGCCACCGCCGCCGACACGCTCTCGGCCGCCTACCAGGAGGTGGACTCGACGCTGCTCGCGCTTCACGGAACGGCGAGCAGCTCCGCTGCGGACTTCTCCATCGCCACCCAGGAGTCGATCATCACCGCTGCGTCGTCGGTCGACGACACGATGACAGTGATGCTCGGCGGCATCGCTGTGATCTCCCTCCTCGTCGGCGGGATCGGCGTGATGAACATCATGTTGGTCTCGGTCAGCGAGCGCGTCCGGGAGATCGGTCTCCGCAAGGCGCTCGGTGGCCGACCCCGCGCCATCCGACGGCAGTTCCTGGTCGAGGCCGCGATATTGGGCCTCGCCGGCGGTGCCCTCGGTCTGCTGCTCGGCATCGCCGGCGCGGTCGTTGCACCGCACCTCGGCGACGTCGCAGTCCAGCTCTCGCCGTGGGTCGCCGTCGGGGCCATCGCCATGGCGATGACCATCGGTGTCCTGTTCGGTGTCTACCCCGCAACCCGGGCCGCACGCCTGGCCCCCATCGACGCGCTGAGGAGCGAGTGATGACCAGCGACCAACACCGGGACCCCGCAGATGCCCGACGTCGCATCGACGCGCTCTTCGACGTCGAGTCCCCTCAACGGCGCTGGCCACGGCGCCTCGCGGCCGGAGTGGCGCTCATCGCTGTTCTCGGCGCCGGCGCCGGGGTGGCATCCGCTCGGGCGAGCGGCGACTCCTCATCGCGCTACCGGACCGCCACCGCGAGCGTCGCCGATGTGGCGTCCACCTGGACCGGGGTCGCGAGCATCGAACCGGTCTCCCAGGCAGCGGTGGCGTTCCCCACGAGTGGCACCGTCGCAACCGTCGACGTGAACGTCGGTGACACCGTCTCGGTCGGCACGACGCTCGCCACGCTCGACACGACGAGCCTGGAAGCAGCGCTGCACACCAGCCAGGCCGCCCTCGACGATGCGAACCTGACCCTCAGCCAGGCGCTGACCAACAAGAGCACAGCCGGCGCGTCGACCACGACGACCGCCCCGGCAGCAACCTCGGAGTCGGAGTCCCCGAACGCCGGCAACGGCAGCAACGCCAACGGCGGCAGCGACCTGGCCACCGCGCAGCAGGCGGTGCTGAGCGCGCAGCGATCGGTGGACGCAGCGATGGCGACCTCGGCCGCCAAGCTCGCAGCAGCCGACCACGTGTGCGCCGACACCACCGCTGACACCTCGCCGAGCACGACGACACCCACAGCGACCGACACGAGCACGACACCGAGCACGACTACACCGTCGACACCCGGCGACGATGTCGGCGCGTGCAGGACTGCCCTCGGCGACGTCGCCACGGCGCAGCGCGCCGTGGCCGACGCGCAGTCCACGTTGGCCGCCGCCATGTCGAAGCTGGACAGCCTGCTCACGACGGCATCCTCGACGCAGAGACCTTCGGCGACCGGGAACTCAAGCGTGGAGTCGGGCGGCCGCGCGGTAGGCACCGCCAGCCCCGCAGGAACCGGTGCACCGGGGACCGGCACCACGACCTCCTCGCCGACGTCCGCCGACCTGGTCTCGTACCAGCGAGCGGTCGACGCCGCCGAGCTCCAGGTCGCCGTATCCGAACAGGCAGTCGCGCAGGCGACGATCGTCTCACCCATCGCCGGCACCGTCGTCGCCTTCGCCATCAAGTCGGGTGACACCGTCTCTGCCGGCTCATCCACGCAGAACGTGACCATCCAGGGCTCCGGCGGCTACGAAGCCACCGCCGTCGTCCCGCTGTCTGACATGACCGGTGTCGCGGTCGGCAACGCGGCGCAGCTCACACCCGACGGCACCCACCAGGTGCTCCACGGCAAGGTCGTCGCCGTCGCCGCGACACCGAACGCGTCGTCATCCGGCTCGTCGTCCGGCAGCGGGTTCCGCGTGACGGTCGGTCTCACCGATCCAGCGGTCGACACGCTCCGCAACGGCGGAACCGGCAGCCTCACGATCACCACCGGCGGCGCCACCCGCGCACTCAGCGTCCCGACCTCCGCGGTCACCACCCGCAACGGGCGTCACACCGTCACCGTGCTCGGTTTCGACGCCACCACCAGCAACACCAGCGTGCAGGTCGGCGTCGTCGGGGGTGAACGCACGCAGATCACCAGCGGCCTGTCAGCGGGCGACAGGGTCGTGCTGGCAGACCTCGACCAACCGCTGCCGAGCTCCGCCACCGACGCCACGGGCCGAACCTCGACCGGGAACCGCTCCGGACAGAGCGGCGGAGGGTTCCCCGCCCCACCCGCCGGGTTCGGCGGCGGGCCGCCAGGAAGCTGAGCAGACCCTCGGGTGCTCGGCGGCCGCCGCGGCTGCTCCCGGCCGGCTCCCAGCATCAGACCACAAGATCGACCCCACGACGTCGGACCAGCCGGCGATCACCGCAGGAGTGAACCACATGCACACCACCACCCCCCTGAAGCCTCCCGCCGGGCGACGTTGGCGACGGCTCGCCGCCGCATCGCTCCTCGCCGTTGCGCCACTGGGCGTTGCCGCCTGCGGTGGGAGCAGCAGCGGAGCGTCGACGTCGAACAAGTCTGGCAACGGGCAGGGCAACACCGCGTCCGCCGCGGACATGCAGGCTTACACTTCGTGCCTGGCCAAGAACGGCGTCACGATGCCGTCTCCTCCGGCGAACGGGGAACAGCCGTCGCAATCCGGCCAGTCCGGCCAGGCGAACGGGACCCCGCCGTCGATGCC
>CAYSCB010000104.1:0-9202 GCA_964429335.1 uncultured Aquihabitans sp. | reverse complement strand
GAGGGCTACGACGGCGACTCCCACCCGGAGCGCTTCCGCGACAACCGGTTCATCACCGGCATCATCGCCAGCTCCGACGCCAACGGCATGGTGTACCTGCTCCCCGATTGACCGGGCGTCGAGGAGCAGGGGGTCGGGGCGGTTCGGGAGGTCAGGGGAGCGCTGTCAGGACCGACCGGGCAAGCGACCGGCCTCGGGTCTGGTCGGTGACGATCGTGTCCGCCTCCACCACCGTGTAGCCCATCGCGGCGAGGGCGTTCGACTCGCCCGCATCGGCCCGGTCCAGCACGAACACCTCGGCGAGTCCCGCCAGGTGCTCGCCCACCCCGGTTGCACGGTGAGCGAGGCCCATCGAGGCCATCATCGCGGCACGGCAACGGGCCCGACGCTCCTCCCCTTCCGCGGTGATCGGAACCCCGGAGACGACCGGAGTCACAGCGACGGTCGGTGTGCCGTCGCTGTGGCGGGTCTCCAGTGCCTCCCGGATGCCCGGGACCGCGAGGACCGGGCCGAGGCTCGCGACCGGGTTGCTCGGGCCGACCACGACGAGGTCGGCTGACCGCAGCGCGTCGATCACGCCCGGTGCCGGCCGGGCGTGTTCCGCCCCGTCATAGGACACCTCCACGACCCGGTCCTCCGCGCGTCGTCGCACGAAGTACTCCTGGAACGACCAGTCCCCCGACGGTGTCCGCACACGGGTCGACACCTCGTCGTCGGTGGCCGGCAGCAGCATGACGCCGATCCCGAGGGTAGCGACGAGGTGCGCCGTCACCTCGGTGAGGGTCGCGCCTTCACGGAGCATCGCGCTGCGCAGCAGGTGGGTGGCCAGGTCGAGGTCGCCCAGGTTGAACCAGGCGTCCTCCCCGAGGAGCCGGAGCTGACCCATGGTCCGGAACGAGTCGCCGGCCACCCCCCACCCGCGTTCACGGTCCTGCAGTCCCGACAGGGCGTACAGGTTCGTGTCGAGATCAGGACAGATCCGCAACCCGTGCCGCCACAGGTCGTCGCCGGTGTTCACCACCAACGTCAACGTCCCCGCCGTCGGCGATGCCGGTCCGAGCGCGTCCGCCAGGGGCACTGCCAGGCGGCTGCAACCGATCCCACCTCCGATCAGGGTGACGCGCACGGAGCCGGATCAGTTCGCCGAGACGGGAGACAGCGGGCTCCCGCCGCCGAGGATCGTCTCGAAGCGGCCTCTCACCCAGGCGTGGGTCTCGGGATGGGTGAGCACGTAGAAGCGGCCGTCGGCCACCGCTTCCGCGACGGCGTCGGCGACCACGGCGGCGTCGATCCCGGCCTGCACGAGCGCACCGAAGACCCCCCATGTGGCCTGCGCTGCTGCGCCCTCGGTGAAGTCACGGTCGAGTCCCGCCGGTGCGTTGCGCTCCGCCTCGTGGATCCGTGTCCTGACGAACGCCGGGCACAGCACCGAGACGCCGACGGGCGCACCTGCTGCTGCGAGGTCCTGCAACAGCGTCTCTGAGATCGACACGACGGCCTGCTTGGACGCCGTGTACGGCCCGATCCCCGGCGCTGCGATCAGCCCGGCGATCGACGCGGTGTTCACCACGTGACCTTCGCCCTGTTCGATCATCGTCGGCACGAAGGCGTGGATCCCGTTGATGACGCCGAAGACGTTGACCTCCATCACCCAGTGCCACACGTCGAGCGACACCTCCCACACCGGTCCACCCGCGGCCACGCCGGCGTTGTTGCACAACACGTGCACCGCGCCGTGGAGCGACAGCGTCTCGTCGCGGAGCGACGCCAACGACGCTGGATCGGTCACGTCGGTGCGAACACCCGCCACGACCGCTCCCGCGTCGGACAACTCGGCGACCGCGTCCGACAACGCGTCCTCCTCGATGTCGGCGAGCACCAACCTGGCACCGTCGGCGGCAAAGCGGCGTGCGATCGCGAGGCCGATCCCGGAGGCACCTCCGGTGATCACCGTGACCTTGTCCTTCAGTTCCATTCGTGCTCCCTGCAGGTTGTTCGATCCTTCACCCGGAGTCCTGTCCGACGGCTTCCACGTCGACGCGGTAGAGGCGGTCGGACTGCTGCGGCTGCCATTGCAGGTCGGTGTAGACGAGGTGTCCGTACCCGGCCGCGAAGTTCAACCACTTGACCATCCCGGGTTCCACCCAGGTGACGTCCTTCCACTCGGGGAACAGGTACTGCTCCCACGCCGCGTAGAGGATCACCTGTCCGGGTCGCACCGCCGGGGTCACCCGGGCGGGGGCACGCAACGATCCCATGTCGTTGAAAACCCGGACCATCTGGCCGTCCGCGATGCCACGTGCTGCGGCGTCCAGATCGTTCACGTGCACGGTGGGACCACCCCGTGTGGTCTCCAGCATCATCTGCGACGAGCTGTTCGACGCGTGGATGCTCCAACGTGGATGACCGCCGGTGATCTGCAACGGGTGGTCTCCCCCGGCGCGGGGCGGTTCCTTGTGACACGGCAGATGCTCGCCGGCTTCGAGGAACCACGGGTGGTCGATGTAGAACTGGGCCCTGCCCGTGAGCGTCGCGTACGGCACGCCTTCGTCGACGTGGCGTGACATGGCGATGAACGGCTCGTCGGGTCTCAGCTCGGACCCGGTGACACCCTCGACGATCCGGGGAAGCCGTTCGGGTCGCACCCAGCCCTTCTCCCGCAGCGACGACACGCAGGTTCCCGCCGGCAGGTTGCCCGACAGCACGCAGTCACGGAGCAACTCGTCGAGGGCGTCCTCCTCGGTGATCAGCGCCCCGTTCATCGAGACCGCCGCCGGTACCTCCGCATAGGACCTGGAACCGCCGTGGCCGTCGTCGAACCGGTCCAGACCCCGCGCGGCGGCTCGTCGGGCGACGGCTTCGCCCAGCCCCAGGAAGATCCGCCAGTCGCTGCGCGACTCGCCGCGCGGGTCGACCGCCTTGTCTGCGAACATCCGCTCCCAGGCATGGGAGTTCGCCGCGTGGAAGTCGACGCGTTCGTGTTCGCACGCCACCGGTAGCACCAGGTCCGCGTAGAGACCGACGGTGCTCATCTTCCAGTCGAGCACCGCGATCATGTCGAGCTTCGGCCAGAGGTTCGCGAGCAGCTCCCGCTGTCCGCCGCGGGTGCGTCGCAACACGTTGGTGCCCGCCTGCAGCAGGACCTTCGGGGTGATCTGGGGTCGTGGGCGCACCAGACCGCTCCACCAGCCACGGCTCTGGGCCTCCTTGACGAGCTCGCTGAACGGTCGTGGCGCGTCAGCCCAACCGTCTCGTTCCCAGATCCTGTCGTAGCCGCAGTGGTACCAGAAGAAGAACGCCGGAGGCGTCGCAGCCATGGTCGCCGCGCCGGAGTGCATCATCTCCCACACTGCCCGGCCGTCGGTCATGGCCGGGTCCGACGCGTTCATCGCGTCGAGGAACATCTCGAGCGCCGTGATGGTGGACTCCGCCGCGTCGATGCCCGCGGAGCCCTTCAGGATGCCGAGGATCTCGCCCTCCATGAGGGCGATGATGTAGGTGTCGAGACCACGGCCGGCCGATCCCCAGTTGCCGGTGAGCGCCAGGAGAAGGTCCATCGAGCGTTCCATGAGGTCACCGTGGTGGTGCTTGCAGCTTCCCAACCCGTTCTGCAGCTTCGTCCGACTCGTCGCGATCCTCCGCGCGAGGTCGCGGATCGTGTCGGGATGCACGTCGCAGACGGCGGCCGCAGCCTCGGGTGAGTAGTCGTCGAGACGCTCGCGCAGCAGCGCGAACGCGGTTGTGACCTCGACCTCGCTGCCGTCGGCCAGCGTGACCACCCAGGTGCCGTCCAGGTCCACGTCGCTGGGTGAGCGCGGGTCGTCGAGACGTCCGGGGTCCGCCGCGACCACGTCGCCGCCGCGGTGCAGGTGGAAGCGGTCGGCCCGTCCGTCGACGACCATGTCCGCTTCACGGAGGAACCGGTGGGTGTCGGTGCGGATCAGGAAGGGCAAGTCGGTCTGGGAGCAGACGAATCCGTGGTCGACGAGCCCTTCGTCGAGCACCACGCGGCACATGCCCAACGCCAACGCGGCGTCGGTTCCCGGCCGCAACGCCACGTGCGTGTCGACATGGGGTGCCGACGGGCTGAAGTCGGGTGCGATCAGCACCACCGTCGCCCCGCGGTAGCGGGCCTCGGTGAGGTAGTGGAAGTAGGGGATGCGGGTGTAGGCGGGGTTGCCGTTCCACACGAGGATCGTCTCGGCGCGGAACGTGTCGTCGGCCGACGAGCCCCCGAGGAGGCTCCCGAACGTGGCCCAGTGGCCGAGGTGCACGTCGCTGACGGTGGAGTTCGAGTCCATCGACAGACCACCGACCGCGTTGCAGAAGCGGGCCCGACCCATCGCTCCGACCAGACCCGACTCCGGTCCCGGGTCGATCAGCAGCGATTCGGGTCCCTCGCTCTCGAGGGCGTCGATGACCGCGTCAGCGAGCATGTCGAGCGCCTCGTCCCAGGAGATCTGCTCCCAGCGTCCCGAGCCGCGTTCGCCGACGCGGCGCAACGGGTGCAGCAGTCGCTCCTCACCCGTCGCCTGGGTGTGCCAGGCTCCGCCCTTCTGGCAACCCAGCGGGTTCATGTCGGGGACGCCGTCGAAGCCGGGGATGCCTCCGGACTGCTCCTGGTAGACGATCCTGCCGTCGCGGGTGAAGACGCGGTACGTGCAGTTCGCGATGCAGTTGCCGCAGTGCGACCCCCAGGTGACCTGGTCCCAGCTCCACCGCTGCCGCGGGCTCTGGCCGCTCGTCGTCGCCTCCATGGTCGGCCCCCTCTGCTCAGCCCTTCCGGACGTTGTGTCCGCCGTGCTCGAAGTGCCCGCGGTCGGAGTCGTCGGTCGCCGGATCCGTCGACACCCGGGTCACCGACACCCGGTGCAAGCGGTCGAAGTGCACCGGCTGCCAGTGCGCCGGCATGTAGCGCAGGTGACCCCAGCCGGTCGCGAGGTGCAACCACTTGACGACGCCCGGCTCGACCCCGGTGCCGTCACCCCAGCCCGGGAACATCGTCGGATCCCACGCCGCGTACATCACCACCTGTCCCCGACGGTTGCCGGGAGAGCGGCGCACGCGCACGCGGAACGACCCGACGTCGTTGGACACCTCGACCCAGTCACCGTCACCGATGCCCAGGCCGTCCGCGTCGGCGCGATGCATGCCGAGGGTGGGATGGCCACGGGTGGTCTCCAACATGAGCGGGTTGGTGATGTTGGTGGCGTGCATGCTCCACCGCGGGTGACCGCCGGTCAGGACGAACGGGTGCTCACCGCCGATCGCGGGCGGGGACTTGTGCGTGGGCAGCTCCTCACCTGCTTCGAGGAACCACGGATGGTCCACGTAGAAGGTGGCCCGCCCGGTCGTCGTCGCGTACGGCATCCCGCCCTCGACATGCCAACGCAGGGCGCAGAAGGTCCCTTCTGCACCGATCGGGCTCCCGAGCCACCGCCCGATCGGAAGACAGCCGTTGCCCTTCACCCGTGCCCAGCCCTCGGCGCGCAGCGTGGCGAGCGACGTGCTCTCGTCCACCACACCCGACAGCGCGGTGTCCCGGATGAGCTCATCGACCACCGCGTCCTCGTCGCGCAGGTGGCCGTCGCCGTCGAACGCGGATCCCAGCTCGCGCATCGGTCGCGCCGCTCCCCATCCGACGACACGTCCACCCATGCCGCGGGACTCGGCCCGAGCGGCGATCGCATCCGCGAGCGCCGCGTGGATCCACCAGTCGCTGCGTGCCTCGCCGGCGGGTTCGACCGCCTTGTCGGAGAACACGACCTCCAGGGAGTGCGAGATCGGGTACTGGATGTTGACCCGCTCGGCCTCCTGAGCCGCCGGCAGCACGATGTCGGCGTGCATGGCGGCTGAGCTCATCCGCTGTTCGATCACCGCAACCATCGACAGCTTCGGCCAGAGGTGGGCCAGGAGCATGTGCGCACCGCCCCGGGTGCGACGGAGCGCGTTCGTCGCCCCTTCGATGAAGACCCTCGGCTCCACTGCCGGACCCGGCCGGCGCATCATCGCCCAACCCTCGGCCGACTCTGCGACGTACTCCGCGAACGGCCGTGGAGAGTCCGCCCAGTCGCCACGCTCGAACACCTCGCGGTAGCCGGCGTGGTCGAGCCACAGGAAGAACGGTGGCGTGGTCGAACCGCCGGCGGCGGCCATCCCCATGAAGTCCCAGATGACCGGCCGCGCCAGCGGCAACGGTGGCCGGGCGGGATCCGGGCCGTCGGGACCGTCGCCGGGACCGAACGTGGCGGCCATCATCTGCACGACGGCCTCGGCGGCCTCGATGCCCGGGGCCGGCTTGAGACCCTGGAGGTACGAGCCGTCGAAGGGGTACGTGAGGTACGTGTCGTGACCAGATCCCTTGCGGCCCCAGTTGCCGGTGAGCGCCAGGAGCAGGTCCATGGACCGCTCCATCAGGTCGCCGTGGTAGTGCTTGGAGGTGTCGAAGCCCTCGTAGAGCTTCGTGCGCCCACCTGCCACCAGGCGGGCCAGCTCGTCGATGACCGATGGGTGCAACCCGCACGTCGCCGCGACCGATTCCAGCGGGTAGTCCTCGAGTCGTGTCAGGAGCCGCTCGAACACCGGCGTCACCTCGACCGGGGTTCCGTCGGCGAGGGTGACCTCGAATGCTCCACGCAGCAGCGCCGGGTGGTCGAGGAACAGCGTGTGATCCGACGTCGGCGTCAACCCCTCGTCGGTCCACACGAAGAAGCCGTACTCCGATCCCCCGTCGATCACCTCCGAAGCCCTGAGGAGCGTCGCCGTGTCGGAGCGGACCAGGAGCGGAAGGTCGGTCTGGGAACGCACGAAGTCCTCGTCCATGAGGCCTTCGTCGATCACGACCCGGCACATCCCCAGCGCCAGCGCCGCGTCGGAACCACCCTCCACGGGCACGAACAGATCGACGTGCGGCGCGGAGGGACTGAAGTCCGGGGCGATCAGCACGATCGTCGCCCCGTGGTAGCGGGACTCGGTCAGGTAGTGGAAGTACGGGATGCGGGTGTACGCGGGGTTCGCGTGCCAGATCAGGACGACATCGGCATGGAAGGTGTCCTCCGCCGCGGATCCGCCGATGATGTTGCCGAAGGTCACGTGATGGCCGACGGGGATGTCGTTGACGCTGGCGATCGCGTCGAGCGACACCGCGCCCAGGGCCTTCGCGAACCGCGACTGGGCACCGGCGGTGAGCATGCCTCCCTGGGAGGTCTCGTCGACGAGCACGGACAGTGGACCGGACTCCTCGACCGCATCGCAGACGGCGTCGGCCACTGCATCCAGAGCCTCCTCCCAAGAGATGCGCTCCCAGGCGCCCGAACCTCGTTCGCCGACCCGACGCATCGGGTGCAGCAACCGGTCCGCTGCGGTCAGCTGCTGTGACCAGGCGGCACCCTTCTGGCACCCCATCGGGTTCGGGTCGGGTACGCCGACCTCCCCTGCCGGATACACCCCTGACTGCTCCTCCCACAGCACCCGTCCGCCGCCCGCGTACATGCGGTAGGAGCACGTGGAGATGCAGTTCGTGCAGTGCGTCGACCACGTCACCCGGTCCCAGCTGAACCGACGCCGGTAGCGATCCTCGGTCTGGGTCGTCATCGCGTGGTCCTCGTCCGGTGCGGTGGCTCTACCTGTTGGCTCTACGTGGTGGCTCTACGGTGCGGTCCTGACCCTGCCCGAGCCACGGTCGAGCTCGAACCTGTCCAACAGGAACCGTTCCTGCGGCTTCTCGCTGGCGGTCTTGGGGATCTCGTCGACCACGTGCAGGTAGCTGGGCACGAAGTTCGACTCGAGGCCCTCACGGCAGTGTGCGAACACCTGCGCCACGTCGAGGTCCGCTCCCGGCGTCACCACGATGGCGGCGACGACGTCCTTCTCGCCCGGAGCACCGGACGCGGCGGTCACGCCGTAGACGAACACGTCGTCGACCTGCGGGTGTTCCGCCAGCACCTTCTCGACGAACCCGGCGTTCACGAAGTCCCCGTTGTGGCGCAGCCCACCACCCCGGCGGTAGTCGAAGAACAACCATCCGTCGTCATCGGTGTGGCCCATGTCGCCAGAGCGCAGCCACCCGCCGCGGGTCTTCGCCGCGGACGCATCGGGGTTGTCGTGGTACTCGACCGCGGCCGAGCCCCCGGTGGGACGCGAGCAGATCTCGCCCACGACACCGGGGGCGCACTCGACGTCGTCGTCGTCGAGCACCTTCATCTCCAGGCCGGGGATCGGTCTGCCGAAGGACCCCACGGGGCCGTGTCCGATCGGCTTCACCGCGAGTCCACCCTCGACAGCGCCGTACCATTCCAGGATCTCCACGTCGAAGCGCGCTTCGAAGTCCTCCCAGATCGCGGCGGGCATGCCGGCGGACACCACGAAGCGCACCGGGTTGTCCGCGTCGTCCGGCCGGGGCGGTTCGCTGTAGACCGCGGTCGCCATCCCGCCGAGCAACGAGAACGTGGTGCCACCGTGAGCCCGGCAGACATCCCACAGCTTCGACTTGGTGAAGCGACGGCTGAAGATCGCCCGCAAGCCCATCGCCAGCGACGGTGCCAGGGTGACCGCCTGCGCGTTGCCGTGGGTCAGGGACAGCCCCGTGTAGGGGCGCTCCGCCTCGGTGTAGCCGAAGAGGTAGGCGGTCATCGTGTACATGCCGAAGCGGTCGTTGCCGAACACGACACCCTTCGGGTCCCCGGTGGTGCCCGACGTGTAGATGATCTGCAACGGATCCGACGGCAGCTCCAGACGGACGTCCACGGTCGCCGCCGGCGTGTCCAACACCGCGGCGATCGGTTCGACACCGACGACCGAGTCGAACGGCACCGCGTCGTCCTCCCCTGTCGCGATCGCCAGCACCCAGTCGACGCCGGCGGTGCGTCGACGCGCCTCTGCCACCTGGGCGAGCGCGCTGTCTGAGCACACGACGCCGACACAGCCGGCGTTGGCCAGCATGAACACGAGCTTGTCTGCCTTGGTGCGAGGATCCACCGGCACGCACACCGTCCCGGTGATCGACGCTGCGATCATCGCCTCGACGAACTCGGGGTGGTTGCGCGCCATGAGAGCGAACCGGTCCCCCCGCGCCATCCCCCGCGACACCAACCAGGCCGCCAGCCGGTTCGCGTTGTCGGCGAGCTCCGCGTACGTGCGCACCTCGTCGGGTGTGGCGCCACCGTCGAGGCTCAGGTGCTCGAAGGTCAACACGTCGAGGTCC
>CAYSCB010000103.1:0-9253 GCA_964429335.1 uncultured Aquihabitans sp. | reverse complement strand
TCAGCGACGCCCGGGTGGGCGAGCACATCGGCGCCGAGTGGTAGTCGGTGTAGCGGAGCCCCTCCGCCGCGATCGCGTCGATGTTCGGGGTGGGGATCTCCGATCCGTAGCAACCGAGGTCCGAGTAGCCCAGGTCGTCGCAGAGCACCACCACGATGTTCGGAGCCCCCTCGGCTGCCCGGAGGCGTTCGGGCCAGAAGGGTTCCGACGTGGCGAACACACGGCCGACGCGTCCCCCGTGGCCGGAATAGGGGGCAAGCGGATCGGTGCCTGCGTCGTCGGTCATCTCTGCTCCCCCTGTGACGTGTGCGAGACCCGCTCGGTCCGCATCAGGACCGTTCTGGGGCGTCGAATCGACACAACGTGTCGATTGCGACCCCTATGTTGCCCCGGCGACGGGACCGACAGGGACGCCGGCCTCAGCGCAGCCGGTCGAAGAGCTCCTCAGGAGACGCTGGTGGTCCCACCCAGGAACCCTGCGCCAGGTGGCAACCCAGCGCTCTCAGACGCGCGGCCTGGTCCTCGGTGCTCACTCCTTCGGCGATCGACTCCAGGTCGAGAGCCTGCAGCAATCCGAGCACCGCGGTGACGATCAGCGTCAGTCGTTCGTCCACTCCGAGCCCCTCGACGAAGCTCCGGTCGAGCTTGACGGCGTCGACCGGGAGTCGGTGCAGATAGGTGAGCGATGCGTAGCCGGTGCCGAAGTCGTCCACGGCGATGCGCGCCCCTCGACCCCGCAGCTCCTCCAGCCGGTCCCGGGCCACTTCGAGGTCCGCCAGCAGGACGCCCTCGGTGAGCTCGAGGACGAGATCACCGGCGGGAAGCCCGACGTCGGTGAGCACATCGTCCACGGTGTCGACGAACCCGTCATCGAGCAGCTGCCGCGGCGAGACGTTGACCGCGACCGACGTCCCGATCGCCGAGCCGGCCCTGCGCCAGCGGAGCAGCTGTTCGCACGCGGTGTGCATCACCCACGCTCCGATCGGAACGATGAGGCCGGTCCGTTCGGCGAGGGGGACGAACTCGTCGGGCGCAACCATGCGGTCATCGCGCATCCAGCGCACGAGTGCTTCCACCGCTGCCGGACGCCCATTGCCGAGATCGAGCTCCGGCTGGTAGGCGAGCACGAGGTCCCGACCATCGCTCGTCCGCCGCAGCGCCGCTTCGATGAGCTCCCGCCGGTTCGCCCGTTCGCGAAGCGATCCACCGAAGCGCAGCCACCGCCCGGTCGGCAGATCGCCGGAGCCGGTGTCCTCATCGGCCACGACCGGCAGACGGAGCAGCGATGCCGGATCACCGTCGGTGGGATCGAGGAACACGACGTCGATCACCGGGTCGAGACCGGGCGGAGCCGAGAGCACCTCCTCGACGCGATGGGCGATCGTCAGGAGGTCGTCGCGGTCGCCGGAGCGGTCGCACAGGACGGCGAAGATGCCGGGGGCCAGTCCCGCGACCGTGTCCCCGGGTCGAACGGCGGAACGCAGTCGGGTCGCGACCTCACCCACCGATCCTCGACGGCCCTCGACGCGCAGCAGCCCGACCGATGGTTCGGACCCCACCGCCCGCACGCCCCGGAGCGCTCCGACCATCCGGTGCTCCAGGACGACTCGATCGGCGAGGCCGGGAAGCCCGGCGCCATGGTCGCTCAGCGCGTCAGGCTCCACGCTCGGATCACCATCGGCACCTGCAGCGGCACCCGCAGCCATGCGATCAGGGTCGGCACCTTCACCTGCGGTCGGCCCCGGGAGGCGTCGATGGCCATCTGGACGTTGGCCGGGTACACCGCGAGGACGGTCAGCAGCATCAACCAGCCCCCGGCTTTCCGGGTCCGCGGCACGGCCAGAAGTGCCCCGGAGGCGACCTCGGCCACCCCCGAGACGACGACCGCCTCGCGCCGCCATGGGAACCATCTGGGCACGATCCGTTCGAACGGCCGCGGCAGCGCGAAGTGGGCGAGGCCCATGCCGGCCATCATCGCTGCGGCCCGGAGGCGGGCACGGTCACGGGATGGATCCGCATCGGGATCACGGAGGCGGTCGAGGAGGCCGGGGCGGTCGTCGTGCACGCCTCCCAGCATGTCAGCCGCTGTCGAAGCCCTCAACGCCGCCGATCCGTGATCCGACCCGGTTGCTCTCACACGATCGCGCGCACCCCGCAGTGGACGTCCCGCGATCAGCGGTCATCGGGAGAGTGAGCACCGGTCCCGCTGGATCCCGACGGACCCGACAGCAGGCGACCGAGCAGGGGCAGGTCGACGAAGCCCTCCAGGAAGGCATAGCGCAACGCCACCTTGGGCAGGTCGCCGGGATCCGCGTAGATCAGCGACCGGGGTTGCCATTCCGGCTGGAACTTCTCGTTGAACTCCCGGAGGGACCGGATCTGGTAGTAGGGGTTGAGCACGTCGACGACACGGCGCAGCAGACGGTCCACCCTGGTGTGCTGCACCTCGTCGTCGAGCAGCCTCGAGAAGGCGGCGAAGTTCAGGGAGAGACGCCGGACGCCACGTTCGTCGAGCTCGGCGACGGTTCGTGCCACCAGGTACTCGACGATCCCGTTCGCTGCCTCGGGCAGCCGGCGCATCAGATCCAGCGTGTAACCCGCTCCGTACGGGACATCGGCCACCCGTCGGGATCAGCCGCAGGAACGCCACCGGCTCGTCTCCACCCCGGTCGTTCACAGAACCCCTGGTGTCGGGATCAGCTCCGCAGTGCCAGGCGATCGCCAGCAACCGTCCCGGGTCCCCGGCGCCCACGTCGGTGCTCATCGCCATCGTGTAACCCCGCTCGTCCTCGCCCTTTCGCCAGCGCACGCTGATGTCGTTGAGCTCGGCGATCAGCTCCGGGGTCGCCGCCGCCTCCGAGATGATCTCGAAGCGGTGCGTCGGCTCGACACGTCGCACCGACTGCCGCACCGGACCCATGCCCGGCGCGTCGAGGTCGAAGCGGCGACAGTCGAGGACCGCCTCGTCACCCAGGTAGAAGTCCCGGAAGCCGCGCTCAGCATAGAAGGGGACGTCGATCTCACGCGCCGCGAGGAACGCGGGCTGCCACCCGTGGTGCCGGCAGTGCTCGATGAACTCGTCGACGACAAGCGGAACCGACGCCGGGTCCCCGATCGGGTCACCCGAACCGAGCGCGTACCCGCCGAGGTAGCCGTAGGCGATCATCGCCCGACCGTCAGAGGAGAAGAACCAGTTCCGATCGCGCCGGAGGGCGAACGGGGCGAGGGTGTCCCAGCCCCAGTCGTGCACCATCCGCTCCGCCCGACTCCGACCGGCGGGCGTCCCGACCGCGGCGGCGACCGCGGGACGCAGGAGGAGCCACAGCAGCAGCAGCAGGCCGATCACGCCGAGCACCATCAGCGAGGCCGGGAACCACGTCGCGAACCGACCGTGGTAGGTGTACGGCCCCGTCTCGCCGAACAGCCCGATCGTGATCGCCTCGAACGACCGGGCCCAGGTGAACGGTGGCTCCAGGCGGTTGTGCTGGCTCCACAGCGCGAGGAGCCCGTAGCAGTACACGAACAGCAGGTACCGCGGCGCCACCCGCAGCACCTGGACCAACGAGGGTGGGTCCCGCAGACCGGTGAAGTCGCGCCTGGTCGCGATGAGGACCCCCAGCATGCTGACCGAGGTCACGAGCGCCACCAGCTCCACCCCGCGCACCACGCTGAGAAGTGCGGACAGGGCGAACAGCCCGAGCGCGAGTTTCCACGCGCGTCGCTTGCCGCGCAGCAGCTGACCCGACAGCAACACCATGCACAGTCCCAGACCGACGGCCAGGATGCGCTCGTCGATGACATGGGGCAGCGGTGAGATCAGCTCGTCGAGCGGCGCGACGCGGACCCCGAGCGCGGGCAGCGCGCTGAGCATCGTGAGCACGCCGACGATCGTGGTGAGCGTCGCGACCACGCGAACCAGCCCCGACAGGCGCACGACCGCGACCGGTGCTCCTGGGTGGACCGTCGTCGGCAGCGGCGTCGTCGGGACGATCGGTCGGTCCACCCCGTCCCCTGCGACGCGATGACGCTCAGGACGCATGGTCGGGAAGAGGATGACGTCACGGATCGACGTCGCTCCCGACAGCAGCATCACGAGGCGGTCGACGCCGATGCCCAGTCCGCCGGTCGGAGCGAGTCCACGCTCGAGCGCGCGCAGGAAGCCCTCGTCGGTCTCCGACACCGTCCCTCCGGTCGGAACATCGGGTGAGCGGGGAGGGTTCGGCGCGGACACGTCCACGTCGCGGTCGGTCGACGCGTCGACCATCCGCCGCCGTTGGTCGACGGGGTCGTTGAGCTCGCTGTAGGCGTTCGCGAGCTCGCGTCCGCCGACGAAGACCTCGAAGCGCTCCGCCACCCCCGGGACGCTGCGGTGCACCCGGGCCAATGGAGAGGTCTCCAGCGGGTGGTCGTGGACGATCGTGGGCTTCACCAGGGTGGGCTCGACCCGGTCCTCGAACGCCGCGACGAGGCAACGGCCCGGCCCCCACGTCGGCTCCCGGGGGATGCCGAGGTCGTCGAGCGCGGCGCGGGCCAGATCCAGGTCGCCCGCAGGGTCGATGCGTCGGCCGGTCACCGTCTCGACCACGTCGATCATCGCGACCCGTCGCCACGGCTCGGCCAGATCGATCTCCTGGCCGTCCACGGTCACGACGGTCGATCCGGCCGCGCGTGCCGCGGCGACCACCAGGCGCTCGACGAGATCCATCATGTCGTACTGGTCGCCCGGCGACTGGTACGCCTCGAGGATCGTGAACTCCGGGTTGTGAGCGGCGTCGATCCCCTCGTTGCGGAACACCTTGCCGATCTCGAACACCCGGTCGAACCCGCCGACCACCAGACGCTTCAGATGGAGCTCGGGAGCGATGCGCAGGTACAGGTCGATGCCGAGTGCGTGGTGGTGGGTGACGAACGGCCGGGCGACGGCTCCGCCCGCCGACGACGCGAACACCGGCGTCTCCACCTCGGTGAAGCCGAGATCGTGCAGCTCGCGGCGCAAGGCGTGCACGACGGCCGATCGCAGCACGAACGTCCGACGGCTGTCGGGGTTGGTGATGAGGTCCAGCTCGCGCTCGCGGGCACGACGGCCCGGGTCCTGCGGGCCGCGGTGCTTGTCCGGTGGCGGGAGCAGGTTCGGGGCGAGCACCGTGATGGCGTCGGTGAACAGCGACAGCTCGCCGGTCCGGGTCGTGCCGACGATCCCCGTCGCTGCGACGACGTCACCGCGCTCGGGCAACGCGAGCGATCCCCCGTCATCTGTCCGGGTCACCACCACCTGGAGGCGCTCGCCCTCCTGCTGGAGGACCACGAACGCGATACCGCCGTGGTCGCGCACCAACACCGCCCGGCCCACCAGCGACACCGTCTCGCCACTCGATTCATCGGGGCCGAGCGACGCGAAGCGGCTCCGCATGTCACGGACCCGTGCAGTCGACCTGGCCGTCGCCGGGTACGCGAACCGGTCGTGCTCCGGCCGATCGGCCTCGTCGCGTGCATCCGTCGATCGCATCATCGGTCGCCGCTCGCCGCCTGCCCACCGGTGGGCGGTCCGACAGGAGGCCGGTCCGTCGTGGAGCCCTCCGTGTCGCCCATGTCGAGGATCTCGAGGGTCCGGACAGCGAACCTGTGTCGATCGAGCAGGTCCTGCTCGTCCTGTCCGATCGGCGACTCCGCCAACGCACCTGCCAGGACCTGGTCGGCCGCGGACCGCAGGGCAGACCGGTACTCGGGACGCACGTCGACGGCAGTCGTGGCGATCACGTCGAGCAGCCGGATCGAGATGGCCGGATTGCCCGCACCGGCCTGGCGTATCAGGTCGAACGCAGCACGGACCGCCCGCTCGAAGCGCAACGGTGGCAGGTACAGGCGGGTCCGGCCGTCCCCGTCGAGAAGGCCGCCGTTGAGGACCGGTTCGCGACCCATCCGGCACAGCGCGGCGCCGAGCCAGTCCACGCACACCATCCCGGTGAACGTGTCGTTCACTGCCGGCGACAGCGCTCGGATCGCGATCTCGACAACCTGATAGATCGCGTACTCGGCGTCCTGGCGTTGGGTCCGCCAGGGCCCGATCTCGACCGAGTGGTGCAGCTCACCTGCGAGCGCCTCCACCGCTGCGGCCGGAGCCACCCACGCCAGCGGCTGGCCTTCGACGACGAACTGGCCGACCCGATGCTCCATCACGACCGAGGCGTCGTGGACGTCGACGGCGTCGAGGAGGCGGAGGTGGTCGATGCCCTGGACGAAGCCGGTGGCGTGCGACACGACCACCTTCCCCTCGCTCCTGGTCGAGCGGCGCAGCTCCGCCACGGCGGCGTCGTCACGGCTGAACTCGGCTCCTTCGAGCATCGCCGCCCGTTCGTCCAAGGACCGGTCGAGCGCCTGCACCACCGAGGCCACGACGTTGGGCGACTGGATCGTGGTCGCGACGCGGTGGATGTAGATGACGAGGCCGACGAAGCACGACATGCCCAGGACCATGACCACGCCGAAGGAGACCGCCGGGACCCCGGCGGCACCGATCCCGGTCCGGACCGACCCGAGGGTCAGAGCGCAGAAGATCACTGTGGACAGGAACAGCCCCAGGGTCACCTGGGTCACCGGATCCTCCATGAAGCGCCGGATGAGCCTCGGCCCCAGCTGCGACGAGGCCAGCGAGAACGTGAGCACGGTCGTCGAGAACACCAGCGCCAGCGCGGTCGCCAACGCTCCCAGAAACGCCGTGAGCACGACCGCCGCGTCCGCACCGGTCCGGGCGATCAACCACTCGGGGATCCACACGTCATGGTGGTCCCGTGGAGCGTCGACGACCCGGTCCAGGCGACGGGTGACGACGAAGAGCAGCACCGACAGCAGTCCCATCATCAGCGGGATGACCCACAGGTTCGGACCGACCCGGTAGGTCAGCTCCCACCACCACTCCGAGACCCGGGATCGGCGGCGGATCGCGGTGTTCGACATCGGCGACAGTCTGTCCGACGATGCGGCGGGACCTCGTGATCCGATCACGGCCGGAGCCACCCCGGGACAACGGCCCGGCAACCTCCGACACAACCACCGTTGAGAGCGGCCGGAACCGCGGCGCTACGGTGATCACCCATGTCCGAGCCGATCGCCACGCCCGGCCGGAGAACGCTGGGTGGGGCGCGGTCCCCTCGGGCCCGGTTCCCGGGGGCGATCCTCGCGCTCGCTGCCTCGTTTGCTCTGCTTGCTTCGTGCGCAGGGACGACCGCCGGGCAGGTCGACGCCCGGGCCGAACGTCGACGGGCGCCACGTACGACGACCACGGCCGGACCCGACTGCGCTCAGATGCTGCCGCCCGAGGCCCGAGCCGCGCAGCTGATCCTGGCGATGGTCACGACGCCCGAAGTCGCCCAGAAGGCGCTCGACGACGGCATCGTCGGCGGGTTCGCGCTGAAGGGCAACCAGTCGAAGGACATCGGATCCTCGGTCGCCGCAACGGTCAAGGACGCGCCGATCACCCCGTTCGTCGCCTCCGACGAAGAGGGCGGCACCGTCCAGCGGCTACGACTGGCTCTCGGTGATCTCCCCGCGGCTGCGACCGTGGCCAAGGGCACCTCGGAGGAGGCGGCGAAGACCGCCGGCGAGCACGCGAAGGGGATGAAGCAGCTCGGGTTCAACGTGAACTTCGCGCCGGTGGCCGACGTCGGTTCCGGTGCGGGTCTCGGCACCCGCTCCTACGGATCGGATCCCGCCACGGTGTCGAGCTTCGTCGACGCCGTCTTCCCGGCGATCAGCGACGCCGGGGTCATGCCGGTCGTGAAGCACTGGCCCGGCATCGGGGGCGGCTCAGCGGACCCCCACCAGCAGGTGACGAAGCTCGCTCCCATCGACACGCTCCGGACGAAGGACCTCATCCCGTTCGAGGACGCGATCGCGAAGGGTGCACCGGCGATCATGGTCACCCACGCCGAGGTGCCGGGCCTCACCGCCAGGGGTGAGCCGGCAAGCCTGTCGTCCGCGGCGATCACGGGCGAGCTGCGCGGGCGCGAGGGCTTCACCGGTCTGGTGTTCACCGATTCACTCGGCATGGGCGCGATCACGCAGCTCGGGTCGCAGACCGACGCTGCGGAGAAGGCCATCGCCGCCGGTGCAGACGTCGCGATGATCTCCGGCGTCGATGTTGCACCGGCGGTCCATGCCCGACTCGTCGATGCGATCACGACAGGACGGATACCCGCCGATCAGGTGCTGGCATCGGTTCGACGGGTCCTGGCGGCGAAGGGAGTCGAAGGGCCGTGCCTCGATGCGGTCGCGCGCTACTCGGCGCTCGCCCGATCCGGCTCGACCGTCTCCTCGACGGCACCGGGTGCCACAGCGTCGAGCACACCGACGACCGTGGGCACCGCAGGTGCCGGGACCACCCCGTCGCGCATGACGACCACCTCCCGACCGACGACGTCCCGACCGACGACCACGTCATCAGTCACGACCACCTCCCGACCGACGACCACGTCATCAGTCACGACGACCACGGTCGTCGCCGGCGTCAACGGCTGACGGCGTCGACGCCGTCGATCGCCCGGTTCACCGCCCGCACGTCACCGGCGTGGCACCACAGCCCGTGGACCCGCCGACCCGCTCGCACGCCACGTTCCCATCGTTCGACCGGGAGGCCAGCAGCTTCGAGGTCGTCCGCCAGCGCGATGAGCGCGTCGACGGGGAGATCCACGACAAGGGCGACGCGCCGTCGGCGCCAGCGGAGCGTGTCCCACCTCCACAGCGAGAGGTGCGCGGCCAGCCCGCCGGCGAACACGGCGAGACCCAACGGCACGCGGATCCGTCCACGGCTGACACTCGCCGTGCCGCCGCGGAGACCGAGGCCGACCACGAGTGCTGCGGCTGACTCGCCGACCCAGATGATCGGACCCGGGCGTACGGTCCGCAATCCCCCCCATCGCAGCGCGGCCACGAAGCGCACGAATCCGGGCGCACGCCGGTCGATCACCTCGGCCAACGAACCGAGCGTCTGGTGATGTCCCATCGCCTTCCATTCTGGCGAGGTTCACCCTGGGTGCGGCACCAGATGGAGACGTGGGTGATCCGAGTCAGAAGTGGGTGACAGGAGCGGGACAAGTGGACATACTTGACAGAAGAGGTCAACCGGGGGGTCCGACCATGCGAGTGTCCACGATCCTGTCGATGAAGGGTTCGACCGTGGCGACCACGGCTCCGAACGCACCCGTCACCGAGGCCCTGAACGAGCTCCGACTGCGGGGAGTGGGCGCTCTGGTCGTGT
>CAYSCB010000102.1:0-9264 GCA_964429335.1 uncultured Aquihabitans sp. | reverse complement strand
CTTCTCCGAGGGCTTCAGCACGAACGTGTTGCCGCACACGATGGCGTTCGGGAACATCCACAGCGGCACCATCGCCGGGAAGTTGAACGGCGAGATGCCGGCGACGACCCCGAGCGGCTGCAGGACGGACGAGACGTCCACGCCGGTGGACACCTGGTGAGCCATCGCTCCCTTGAGCAGGTGCGGAGCGCCGCAGGCGAACTCCACGTTCTCGATCCCTCGTTGCACCTCACCGGCAGCATCGGAGAGCACCTTGCCGTGCTCGGCGGTGATGGCGGCAGCGACGTCGGCGGTGTGCGAGACGAGCAGTTCACGGAACCGGAACATGATCGACGCGCGCTTGGTGAGCGAGACGTTGCGCCAGGTCTCGAACGCCTGCGAGGCGACATCGACGGCGCGGTCCACCTCGGTCGATGTGGCGAAGGGCACGGACCCTGAGACGACACCCGTCGCGGGGTCGAAGATCTGTCCGTGACGATCAGAGGCCCCCGGGTCGGCAGTGGCTCCGATCCAGTGTGGAACGGTCGTGGCGGTCATGGATATCGGTGTCCTGTGTCGGGCGACGGATCCGCCGCTGCGTCCGCTTGTTCGCCAGGTCAGAAGAGGCGGGCTGAGAGCTTGCGCCGCCACGCTGTACGGGCATCGTCGTCCTGCAGCAGTTCCAGCAGGTCCACGAACTCCTGGCGGGCGTCATCGTCGGACTTGACGCTGTCGAGCAGGTCGGCCAGCCGTGCGTCCAGATCGTCTGCCTGCGGCGCCGGTCCCGTCCGGGCCAGTGCGGCAACACGACGAGTTGCCGCTGACTCCGGCACCCGCTCGAGCAACGCCAGGCCTTCCTCGGTGCGTCCATCGGCCACGAGGAGCTCAGCGAGCGCCACCACGACCTTCTCCTCCGCCGGTTCCAGCTCGAGCGCTGAACGCAACGAGGCCTCGTCACCGGCGGCGAGGAGTCGGTCCACCTCGGTCTCGGTCTCTCCCGGGTAGAGACGCTGCACGAACTCCGCCACCTGCCACTCCGGCTGTGCGCCGAGGAACCCGTCGACGACCTTGCCGTCCTTCATCGCGTACACCGCAGGGATGGACTGCACCTGGAACGCGTTGGCGACAGCAGGGTTCGCATCGATGTCGACCTTGGCGAGCTCGACCTGGCCGTCGGTTGCGGCGATCACGCGCTCGAGGATCGGGCCGAGCTGACGGCAGGGGCCGCACCACTCCGCCCAGAGGTCGACCACGACGGGCACGGTGTTCGACCGCTCGACGACAGCTGTCTGGAAGGTGGAATCGGTGACGTCGACCATGGTCTCGGAAGTGTACGGCGCCGTCGACCCCACCGGTGGCGGTAGGTTCCTGCCCGTGCACATCGATGGGATCGACGCCGACGGGGCCACCCGATGGTTCACCGACCACGTGGCCGGGACCACGCCACCGCTCCACTTCGAGCTGATCTCCGGCGGGCACTCCAACCTGACGTACTCGGTGATCGACGCATCCGCACCCGTCAACCACTGGGTGTTGCGTCGACCACCGCTACGTCAGGTCCTCGCCACCGCCCACGACATGACCCGCGAGCATCGGATCATCTCGGCGCTCGGTCCGACCGAGGTTCCCGTACCACCGGCGGTCGCCATCTGCACCGACGACTCGGTGAACGGAGCGCCGTTCTACGTCATGGAGTTCGTGGACGGCAGGGTCATCCGCAGCGCCGCTGATGCAGCTGCGCTGTCCGTCGACGAACGTCGCCTGGCGGGCGAATCGCTCGTCGAGGTGCTCGCATCGATCCACGACGTCGACGTGGATGCCGCCGGCCTCGGTGACCTCGGCCGCAAGGAGGACTACATCGCACGCCAGCTCCGACGCTGGTACTCGCAGTTCCAGTCATCGGAGGAACAGGTCGACGGCGGACTCGGCCTCGCTGCAGTCCACGAGATCCACGATCGACTGGAAGGAGCGATCCCACCTCAGCGGGGCGCCTCGATCGTCCACGGCGACTACCGGCTCGACAACTGCATGCTGGGACCGGACGGGTCGGTGATGGCCGTGCTCGACTGGGAGATCTGCACGCTCGGCGACCCGCTCGCGGACGTCGGTCTGCTCTGGGTCTACTGGTCCGACCCCGATGACATGGCCGTCCTACCGCAGGCGTCACCGACGGCGTTCGATGGCTTCCCACGCAAGGCCGATCTCATCGAGCGGTACGCGACACGGTCAGGCCGTGACCTCTCCGACCTGGGGTTCTACGTCGCGTTCGGCTACTGGAAGCTCACCTGCATCATCGCCGGCGTCTTCGCGCGGTACGCGGGCGGCGCCATGGGTTCGGTCGCCGAAGCCGAGGTCGCCGGATTCCGGGCGATGCTCGACTCGCTGTGCGAGCTCACGGTGACAGCATCCGAAGGGATCGGTTGACGTGTCACTCGTCCAGCGTGAGCTCACCGTCGAACTGACAGACCCGGTGCTCATCGTCGCCATGGAGGGTTGGATCGACTCGGGCATGGGAGCAGCGAACGCTGTCTCCGCGCTGATGGCCGGCGCCTCGCCCGAGCTCGTGGCGACCTTCGACGCGGACCGGCTGCTCGACCATCGGGCGAGACGGCCGATCATGCACCTCGTCAACGGGCTCATCACCGGCCTGACGTGGCCGTCGATCCGACTCCTGGCGGGCACGGACGCACACGGTCGGGACCTGTTGCTGCTCGTGGGAGCGGAACCGGACTTCGAGTGGCACGCCTTCAGCGATGCGGTCGTCGAACTGGCGCTCGAGTTCGGTACCCGCATGGTCGTCGGACTCGGGGCCTATCCGTCCCCCGTGCCCCACACCCGCGACGTGAGCCTGTCGGTGACGACCTCGTCGACGCAGCTGTCACAGCAGCTCCACGGCTACGTCCGCGGCACGCTGGATGTCCCCGGCGGCATCCAGGCCGTGATCGACACCGACTGCAACGACGCGGGTGTGCCGGCACTCGGGCTGTGGGCGCAGGTGCCGCACTACGTGTCGACGATGGCGTACCCGGCGGCGAGCCTCGCGCTGCTCGATGGACTGACGGAGGTCGCCGGCATCGACGTCCACCACGGTCAGCTCGCAGCAGATGCGGCCGCCACCCGGATCCGCATCGACGAGCTGGTGGCCGAGAACCCCCAGCACCAGGCGATGGTTACCCAACTCGAGGAGTTCATCGACCAGGGCCTCACCGAAGGACCGGTCGACGCTCCCACGATCGACTTCGACCGCATCCCCTCGGGCGACGAGCTGGCGGCCGAGCTGCAGGAGTACCTGCGCCAGCGGCCCGACGACGACCCGGGGCGCTGACACCCCGGCGCGCTGAGCTTCGCTCAGGAGGCCGGCGGGAGGGGGGTGTACGTGGGAAGCGTCATCCCTGGCGGCAGCTGGGCGTAGAAGGTCACCGGATCCTTCGCGTTGGCGAACACCGTCGCCTGCTCCTTCGGCCACTGTCCGGGGAGGTAGCGCTTGCCGCCCTCGACGTAGGCCCACATGCCGGTCCCCTCCTTGCTGAGCTCATCGACACCGGTGGCCGTCATGTCCCAGAAGACCTCGGTCTGGTCGTCGATGCCGGCGTAGTCGGTGGTCGGCCAGATCTTGCGGTTGCCCCAGCTGAGCTGCGGGGTGAGCACCGTGCTCTTGACGATCGGAGCGTTGAAGATGACGTCCTGGAACGCCTGTGGTGTCAGCTTCGGGCCGATGCCCTGGAAGATCGAGTAGAAGAACTGGAGGTTCGGCAGCAGCAGGGCGACCTGGGTCGCCGGAGGCGGGCTGCCGAAGAACCACGTGTACAGGAAGGTCGGGCCGGAGACGTCGCCGCTCGAACGGGCGAACAGGTTGGAGGGTCCGAATGCGTGCTTCCACTGCTCCTGGTCGTAGGTACGGGAGAAGATGGTCGTGTCCACGAGTGCGGAACCGGTCATCACCCACTCGGGGAAGAACCCCTGGGTGGTCGCGTTCTTCGTCAGCGTCTGAGGAGCGAGCGGATCACCCATGAACACGACGGTCGTGATCCCCTCGGACTTCATCTTCGCCATGATCTGGGAGGCCTGACCGGCGAGCGACACCGGATCGGTGTAGGTGACGACGTCGTCGAAGGTGGTGTCGTAGGTCTTCTTCATGTCGTCGAGGAACGACTGTCGGATGTCGTCGGCAGCGGAGGACGCGGACAGCGCGATCAGACCCAGCTTGCGCTCCTTGCCGTTGACGTCGTCACCGCCGTACTCGGCCTTGCGGTTCGCGACCCGGTTGCCGATGTACTGGGCCACCATCTCGAGGTTCTGGACGGTGTTCTTCTGGATGTCCCAGACGTACGGGGCCCGCTGGATGTACCAGTCGCTCGTCTGGGCCGGCGAACACGACACGCACATGACCTTGCTCCGGGCGAGCGTGTCGGCGAACGCGTCGGTGAGGTTCGGACCGCCGATGACAGCGAACGGCTTGATGTCGCGGGCGATGGTCTCGGCATCGGAGGTTGCAGCCACCTCGTCGGTGATCGTGCCCGTGGCGTTGTAGCGGACGAGCTCGACCTTGCGGCCGTAGGTCTCGTAGTAGATGGCGAGGAGCTCGTTGTACTGCTGGTAGCTCTCGAAGATCTGGTTCGGGGTGTCGTTGTTGCCGATCTGCTTGTAGATGAAGCTCAGGACCGGATCGTTCTCCTGGGTCAGGTATACGACGATCTTCACCGTGTCACCGGTGACCCCGGTCGTCGTGGCTCCTCCGTTGTCACCCGTGAACGGCTTGTAGCACTGCGGCGCCGGGAAGATCGGGATCGCGAGGACGCCGGAATCGGTGTCGCAGCGCTTCCCCCAGTCGATGTCACCGGCCGTGCCCGCGGCCTTCGCCGCCGCGTACGAGACGACGCCGTCCGGCTCCTTCCCTCCTCCGGTCGATGCAGTCGTGGTGGTGGTCGACGCGCTGTCGCCGCCCGAACCCCTCGTGACGAGCACGACCACCACGACCGCCACGACGACGACGATGGCAGCGACCGGTCCCCACTTGCGGAGCGCACCGGCGCTCGGTGAGTCGTCAGCCTCCATCGCCTTCATGCCACGACCTCACATGCCGCGATCCCGCTGCACCACGCTGTCGGTCGACGTCGGCCGGTGTGCATGTGGTCCCCCGTTCGTGTTCGTCGCCCCGCCGTTCACGACGAGGCAGCAGGGCTCGGCAGCCCCCCGACCGGCGTGCCCTCGACGGACGTTACCCGAGGGTGGGTGGCGCACCGGCGACCGCTCGCCCGCCGGACCTGGCGACAGCCGCGTGGTCATCACCGAGGTACGACGCGACGACCCTCGGATCGCCCAGGACGGTGGACGGCGTCCCCTCAGCGATCACCGCCCCCGTCTCGAGGGCGATCAACCTGTCGGCCAGTCCGGCGACGAGCGGCATGTCGTGTTCGATCACCAACATGGCGCATCCGAGCTCGTCGCAGATCCGTCGGAGGAGCGCGCCGAGCTGCTCGACCTCCTTCTGAGCGACCCCGCCCGCCGGCTCGTCGAGCAGCAGGACATCCGGTTGATGACCGACGACGCACGCCAGCTCCACGATCCGGCGCGTCCCGGTCGACAGCTCCGAGGTGAACGAATCGGCGTAGTCGACGAGACCGAACAGGCCGAGCAGCTCATGCACCCGGCGTCGGACCGCGAGCTCGCTGTCGTAGGAAGCGGGCAGCCGCAGCGCAGCGTTGATCGGGTCCTTCACCGCGACAGAGCGGTCGAGGGACACAGCGACGGTCTCGGCGACGGTCAGGCCGGCGAAGAGCCGTCCTCCCTGGAAGGTGCGACCCAGCCCGAAGCGGGCCCGAGCGGCGACCGACGTACCCGCGAGATCCCGGCCCGACAGCAGGACCCGACCCCCGTCGAGCGGTTGGAACCCGTTGATCAGATCCAGGATCGTCGTCTTGCCGGCACCGTTCTGACCGATGAGACCGACGATCTCCCCCGCCGCGACGGTGAACGACACACCATCGACGGCGTTGATGCCCCCGAAGCGGCGGGTCACGCCGATCAGCTCGAGCGCCGGTTCCTCCGTGTCTGACGGGTCTGACGGGTCTGAGTTGTCAGCCGCATCCGACACTGCGGAACCGTGACAGCTCCCGGAAGCTCTGTCGCCAGCGACCTGCACGTCCTGCGCATCAGAGCCTGCGGCTTCGGCGAGGAACACCGCACGCAGCAGATCAGGTCGTTCGAGCAGCTCCTGCGCCGGACCGGAGAACTGCACCCTCCCCCGCTCCATGAAGTAGGCCGTGCTCGCCATGCTCAACGCCACGTTGACCGATTGCTCCACGAGCAGCACGGTCGTCCCGTCGGCGGCGACCTCCCTCACCAACTCGGCCAGCTTCGACACGACCACCGGAGCCAGCCCCAGGCTCAACTCGTCGATGATCAACAACCTGGGCCGGGCGAGCAGCGCCATGCCCAACGCCAGCATCTGCTGCTGGCCACCCGACAGGTTCGATGCCGGTTCCGCAAGGTGCTCACGGAGGATCGGGAAGATGTCGAGGGTCTGTTCGACGCGTTGGTCGAGCCCGGCACGGTCACGACGTACGAGCCACCCCGCCGAGCGGAGGTTCTCACCGACGGTGAGTCCCGGGAAGATGCCGGCACCTCCGGGCACCGACGCGACCCCGAGCGCCGCGATCTCGTTCGGTGGCGCGTGGGTGATGTCCCGGCCGTCGAAGATCACCGCACCGAAGTCGGCTTCGGTGATGCCCGTCACCGCCCGCAGCAGCGTCGACTTGCCTGCGCCGTTGGTCCCGAGGAGCGCCACGATCTCTCCCTCGGCCACCTCCATGTTCACCCCGAACAGCACCTGGAGTCCGTCGTAGCCGACGTCGAGGTCACGGATCAGCAACAGCTTGGAGCGGCCCTGGCGGCGTTCGAGCAAGGCCTGCGAACGGGCCATCGAGGACTTCCAGACGTCATCGATGTCGCGTTTGATGACCGCCCCGCCGGAGGAGACCATCAGCCCACCGACGAGGAGGATCGGGGTCATCACGAGCATGCCCAGACGGGTCCCCCAGTTGTCGCCGATCCAGCCGATCAACGGCAGCAACGCGAGACCTGGGATCGCCCACCACGACGCGACCGAGAAGCCGACCGCCCGGGCACGTGCCGGGATCGCGAGCGACAGCGTCGCGAGGATCCCTGGGAGCAGGATCGCGAGATCCGCCGTCAGCGCGATGTTGAACACGACCGCCACGCCGATCGTGGGCGCATACGCGAACCCTGCGGCCAGGCCTGCTGCGATGAAGGACACCCACCGCAGCAGACGGAAGATCAGCGACGGATCCTTCAGGAACAGACGGGTGCCGAGCCGTGCGCCGACGGCGAGACCGACCAGCTGGAACGGCTCGACGAGCGCGGCGAGATACCCGCGTTGGAGCTCGTCGAGCCGGTAGACGTCGGAGTACAGGAGACTCGCGAGCGAGACGAACCCGATCAGCGACACCGCGAGGAACGGCACCGCGTACCAGATCCGGCGCAGCACCTCGATCTTCCACAGCAGCCGCCACGACTCCGCGAAGCTCGGGATCGGCTCCTCCGTGGCAACCACATCGGACGCGGCACCGGCAGCAGCGCGTTCCTGGGCACCACGCACGGGTTCGCTCATGCGGCTGCCGGCGATGACCAGCAGGACCGTCGGCACAGCGAACACCAGGAACGGCACACGCCAGTCGGTGAGGTAGGCGATCCCACCCGCGAGCAGCGGACCGAGGAACTGGCCGAGCACGTTCGCAGCGCGATGGAAGCTGAACACGGCGGGCCGACGATCGACGGAGAACCAGTCCGAGAGCAACGACGAGTGGGTCGGGTCGACGACAGCCCGACCGATGCCCGCTCCGGCGCGAGCGACGATCAGCATCCAGATCGCGGTCGACAGCCCCGTCATCACCGAGAACAGCGCCCAGGTCGCAGCACCGAGCAAGGTGATGAGGACCCTGTTGCCACGATCCGCCCAGACCGCGATCGGCATCTGCATCAGGAACGCACCCAGCAGCGTGAGGGCGACCAACGTGAGGATGCCGGTGTTCGACATGCCGAAGCTGTCCCGGATGTTCGGCAGCAGGATGCCGAACCCCGTGCGGTCGAGCTCGTCCACGCAGTTGAGGCCGAACAGGATCAACAACGCGTACACGGGTCCGGAACCAGCGACCTCCGACACCGCTGCCATCGGATGGGCGAGGGTCCGCGCCCACCGCCTCGGCGAGATGATGCCCTTCAACGACTCGGTGATGTCCGCCCGGGTGATCCGCGGGACCTCGGCCGAGTGCTGCGACGCGACCGGTGGGCTCATGGCGCCACCTCCACGTCGGGACGTCCATCATCGAGCGGCTCGTGCTCGGGTTTGCTCCCAGCAGTGACGGACTCGAGCGCCGTGCCGATCACGGCCGCTTCGACCGTTTGGGTCTCGCTCGCTGTCCGGTCGATCGCGAGAGAGACGACCCCGTGGCGTCGTGCCGCCCAGGCGAGGAAGCGGTCACGCACCCGGAAGGCGAGGCCACCCAGACCGTCGGGCATGCTCAGCAGGACGACGAGCACACCCGCCCCGGTCGCGAGGAACGACCACGGAGCCGGCAGGAGCCACTGCGCACCCCGCTGGTAGACCGCGCCGATCACCGCGCCGGCGAGGGATCCGAGACCACCGATCACCGTGGCGACGAACACGGCGACCGACTGGTCAGGTCCGTAGGTGACGTCGCGGAACGCTCCCTGGCTGATCACCAGGACGACACCGGCGACCGCTGCGACCGCACCCGAGATCGCGAACGCAGTCAGCTTGGCCCTGGTCGTCGAGATCCCGTAGACCGCCGCTCCCGCCTCGTTGTCCCGCAGCGCGACGAGCACCCGCCCGGTGCGACTCCGGCGGACACCGCGGAGAGCGATCACGGCGAGGGCCAGGACCGAGAGCGCGAAGTAGTAGATGCGCAGCGGGCTGTCGAGCTCGATGCGTCCGAGGAGCGCCGGTCGACCGAACGATCCGCGGGGGATCCAATCCGCGATCTTGTTCGAGAAGACCCAGTCCGAGGCAGCCAGGGAGAGCGCCAGGGTCGTGACCGCGAGATACATCCCACGGAGCCGCAACGCCGGCAATCCCACCAGTACAGCGACCGCTGCGCCGACGATCCCGGCGATGACCACGGCCAGCATCGGATCCCATCCCCGGTCGACCATGACCCAGGCACCGACCGCGCCACCCGCGCCGACGAACGCCATCTGACCGAGCGACACCTGACCCGCCCAGCCGGTCAGCACGACGATCGACGT
>CAYSCB010000101.1:4351-9308 GCA_964429335.1 uncultured Aquihabitans sp. | reverse complement strand
TCCGACATCTCAGCCCGAAGCTCCGCCCCGAGATCCGACATCTCAGCCCGAAGCTCCGCCCCGAGATCCGACATCTCAGCCCGAAGCTCCGCCCCGAGGTCCGACATCTCAGCCCGAAGATCCGACATCTCGGCCCGGAGGAAGTCTCTGCTGATCGGTTCGTCACCGTCACGGGTCGGGAAGTACGCCAACATCTCGTTCACGGCCTCCTCGTCGACGATCCCGGACAACCCCTCGTAGAGAGCAGACCGGTGCTTGTGGGTCAACGCCATTGTGGCCTCCGATGCAACCTTTGTACACGGGCGACGGTGACGATCACCGCACGCCGGAGGGGAAGACCTGGGACGCTACGCAGCGGCTACGACACTCCACTTGGACGACCGTGCAACCGGGACGATCACGCAACCGGACGGTGGTCGTCGATCTCCGAGGCCCGGCACCAGCGGTAGCGTCCCCAACTTGGTCGAGCAACAGACGATCGCCGTGCGGGTCATCCCGCGTGCCCGACGCGACGAGGTCGGCGGCGAGCGAGACGGACGTCTCCTGGTTCGCACCACCGCCCCACCCGTCGACGACGCCGCGAACGAGGCGGTCTGCCGACTCGTCGCCGCCCATCTCGGAGTTCCCCGACGACGCGTGACGCTTCTCTCCGGACACCGCTCACGCGACAAGGTGCTGCAGGTCGAGCAGTAGGTCGGCTCCGCCAGTGGTCTCAGACGAAGGTCCGCTGCTACGTTGCGCCAACGCATCCGCAAGGGGGACCGATGAAATCGGTGAAGAAGCTTGTGTCGTTGAAGTCGATCGTGGTGATCGCTGCGGTCGCCACTGCAGTGCTCGTGGTCGGGTGCGCACCGAACCCTGACGACCCGAATGCCACGACGACGACTACCTCGACGACGATGCCGTGGTCTGACCCCACGGGTGTCTGGACCTACTTCTCGATGACCTGCAACGCCAACGTGTTCGGGACGCTGTACGCGTTCCCCCAGAACGCCTCGGTGAACGTCGAGGCGCCCGCCTCGGTCCGCCAGGGCACGACCTTCGACATGATGGTCGCCCCGGGTCCGTTCGTGATCCCGACCAACGTCTCGGGCTACGACCTGTCGGCGATGTCGGCAGTGGCGATCCGGTTCCCGCTGTCGCCGAACGTGCAGTTCGTCGACTCGGTCATGTCCGCCGGGAAGAACATGGGCGACGGCTACCCGAGCCTCACGATCGAGGGCACCGACATGGTGTACCGGGTCCCGGGTCCGTTCACGCCGGGTGCAACGGTGCAGATGCCCAAGGTCCGCCTGACGTTCAAGGCCACCGGCGCTCCCGGCAGCACGATCGACGTGCGGATGACGAGCCTGTCGAGCACGGCGTCCGTCTCGATCATCGGCGTGCCGAACACCTGCACGCCGAACGCTCCGAACCCGCTGTTCTGGGCCACCACGATCACCGCCCCGGCCACCTGATCAGGGTTCCCGGCACGCGCCCGCAACGGGTGGGTCCGTCGGACCCACCTGACCCACCTGCACGAAACAGGCGCACGGGCGCAGATCGCTAGGGTCCCCGGCGTGACTGCGCGCACCCTCGAGTTCGGCATCGACACCTTCGGCGACGTGACCGTCGGGGCTGACGGCGACCCGATCCCCCAGGCCCAGGTCATCCGCAACGTCGTCGACCAGGCGGTCCTCGCCGATCAGGTCGGCGTCGACGTCATCGGTCTCGGCGAACACCACCGCGACGACTTCGCGGTGTCGGCCCCCGAGGTCGTCCTGGCCGCCATCGCGGCCCGGACCGAGCGGATCCGCCTGTCGACCGCGGTGACCGTGTTGAGCTCCGACGACCCGGTCCGGGTCTACGAACGCTTCGCCACCCTCGACGCGGTGTCGGCCGGCCGGGCCGAGATCATCGTCGGGCGCGGCTCGTTCACCGAGTCGTTCCCGTTGTTCGGCTTCGACCTGCAGGACTACGAGGTCCTCTTCGACGAGAAGCTCACGCTGCTCGTCGAACTGCTGGAGGAACGACCCGTCACCTGGTCGGGTACGACCCGCGCACCGCTGCACGACCAGGTCGTCTACCCGAGGACCGCGTCCGGGCACATCCCCACCTGGGTCGGCGTCGGCGGCAGCCCCCAGTCCGTCGTCCGTGCTGCGCGCCATCGCCTCCCGCTGATGCTCGCGATCATCGGCGGCGAACCGCGCCGCTTCGCTCCCCTCGTCGACCTGTACCACCGGGCCGTCGACGAGTTCGGCCATGACACGCTGCCGGTCGGCTGCCACTCCCCCGGTCACATCGCCCCTACCGACGAGCAGGCGATCGAGGAGGCCTGGCCGCCCTACGAGGCGATGCACCGCCGCATCGGTGCCGAACGTGGCTGGGGTCCCATGCGTCGGGCGGACTTCGACGCCCAGACGGCTCCGCACGGAGCGCTGTGCGTCGGGTCACCAGAGACGGTCGCACGCAAGATCGCTTCCACGATCGAGACCCTGGGGCTGAGCCGGTTCACGCTGAAGGTTGGCTCCGGTCCGATGCCCGACGCCATCCAACGCCGTTGCATCGAGCTGTTCGGCACCGAGGTGATCCCGCGGGTCCGGGAGCTGGTGGGCTCCGGGGACGGGCCTGCAGCTGAGCCCGTCACATGAGCCGAGCTCAGACCGACGTCGTTGGAAGTCGAAACGGGCCTGGAACTCGCCCCAGAACATCGCCTGGCTGAGCGCACCGAACACCGGTCCGAACGTTCCACTGGTGATGAGCACAGCATGCCGGTGACGAAGTGAGCGCAGCATCGTCAGTCGGCGTCGCAATGCATCAGAGCCATGACCGCGACCCTCACCTTCGGCGTGACGAACCGACAGTGGTGCTCCGACAGCGGAACCGTTCGGTACTGGACGGGACCAACGCTGACGACCGTCGAACTTGTAGCCCAACGGTCACCACAGCGGCGCAGGACTACAACAAAGCTGAAGACCGTCGAACTTGTAGCCCAGCGGTCGCACGGACAACGTGGGGCTACAAGGTCGATGGGTGAGATGACGTCGAGAGGGGAGCGACCCGTGCGCACGACGCTGAGGATCGAGGTGGCGGCCGAGGAGTGGCTGGAGGTGGGGCCGCTGATGACGTTCGTCGCGCCCGACGAGCTGGCAGTGATCGGCATGTTGCGACTCGTGTGCGACGGCCGACGACGCGTGTGGTGGGCGGGCGACGGCGTGAGGATGGCCCGCCAACTCGGCCAGGCCGACGACGCGCATTACGACCTGCTCGTGTCACCACGCCTCGTCGAGTTCGCCTACGGGCGAGCGCTCGTCGGTGAGCACACGGCGATCGTGCTGGGCGCGAACGACGACGGAGAGGTGCTGACGCTGACCGCCCGCAGCGAGTCCCAGGCGCTCACCGTCGCTGCGGACCCGCGGCCCTACCCGAACGTCGAGGAGGTCTTCACCTCCGAGCTCGCCGCATCCGGCGCGTGGGCGACCGTTGACGCCGAAGCGATGCGCGAGTTGCTGCAGGTCGCGAGGCGTCATCCGGCGATCGACACCCTCGACGAGGGCGACGACCCCTTGTTCTGGCTGGGCGTGGTCGAGGGGGAAGGGATCGTGATCGACATCCAGTGGCCCGGACTCGGCGTGACGACGTTCCAGATGAGCGCCCACTCGGAAGGGTCCCGCATCGCCGCCCTCCCCCCGGGCCAGCTCGCCGACGCACTCATCGGGCTCGACGGCGACATCACGATCGTGGTCCCCGACCTCGCCCATCACGCGATCCGTGTCAGCAGCCCTGATCGTGACGCGTTGATCATGCCGATCCAGACGACGTTCGAACGGATGCGGTTCTCCACCGAACAGGTGCTGGCCGAGGTGTTCGGACCGTCGGTTCTCGAACGCGACGCCGAGGGCCACTACCGACTCGGGACCGACGACGTGGCGGTGTTCGCCCGACTCGTCGACGACGAACCGGTGAGGATCCAGGTGTTCGCCATCGCCGTCGACGGGGTGGAGGCCAGCGCCGAGCTGTTCACCGAGCTCAACGACCACAACGCCCGGATCGGCTTCGCACGGTGCTTCTGGTTGAACGACCAGGTCCTCGTCGAATGCGACCTGATGGCCGGCACCACCGAAGCGGCCGAGCTGCAGGCCGCCTACCAACGGTTGCTCGTGATCAGCAGGGAGCTCGGTCCGATGCTGGCCGCGGTGTTCGGCGGCACCGCCGTCGAATCCACGCACCCCGGCGGGGACGGCCCGGGCAACTGGGCGGACTACCTGCGCACCGTGGTCGAGGCCGAGCTCGTCGACGGCGCGCTCACGGTGATCAGTGAAGGTGGACCGTGGCCGTACCCGGGCACCGTGTGGGCGCTCACCTCCGACAACCCGATGGGTGAGCCGCGCAGCGACGAGGAGAACACGGCGGACCGGCCCGGCCTCGTCGACGCTGTTGCGGCCACCGGGGCGAAGCACCAACGATCGGTGGGCACCTCGGTCGACACCGGTGAGTCCGAGGTCGGCCTCGTCGTGTGGGACACCGACCGTGAGCACGTGCTGGAGCTCGCCCGAAGGTTCCATCAGGAGGCGATCTTCGAGATGGACGAGGACGAGGTCCGGGTCATCGCCTGCTTCGACGACCGGTACGCGGCCCGACCCCGCGGATCCCTCCTCGACTGAGCCGACCCGAGATCGATGAGAGCCGCCTTCGGGGATCCGGGACCGCGGATGTCACCGGCCGGAGCGGTGACAGCATGGCCGTCGTGGAACCGCCACCGGTCCGGGTCGCCGAAGTGCGTCTGCTCGGCGGTGTCGACGCTGTCACCACCGACGGCACCACCATCGGGATCCCCAGCGCGACGCAGCGCCGACTCCTCGCTGTGCTCGCAGTCAACGCGCCTCGCCGCCTGCGCGGGGAGTGGCTCGCCGAGCTCCTCGGCATCAGCCCCGGCGCGCTTCGCCGAGCTCTGACACGACTGCGCGGAACGATCGGC
>CAYSCB010000101.1:0-4251 GCA_964429335.1 uncultured Aquihabitans sp. | reverse complement strand
CGGCACCGACCGGGTACGCGTTGGCCTGCGACGTCGACGCTCACCGCTTCGTCCGTGACATCGCTGCGGTGGACGGGGCACCGCTGTCGTCCCGCCTGCTCGAAGCGGCGCTGGGTCGCTGGAGCGGTCCTCCGCTCGAGGAGTTCGACACCGAGGACTGGGCGCGCAGCGACGTGCTCCGACTGAACGAACTGCACGCGGGAGCGACCGACGACCTCGCCGACGCCCTGATCCGGGAACGTCGCGCGGTCGAAGCACTCGCCCTCCTCGAACCGCACATCGAGCAGCACCCCTACCGGGACCGCACATGGGGACTGCTGATCCGCTCGTTGGCACTCGCCGGACGCCAGGCCGAAGCCCTCCGGGCCTACCAGCGCTACCGGACCCTCCTGGACGCGGAGGTGGGCACGGAGCCGTCCCCTGACGTCATGCGCATCGAACGACGCGTCGCCACCGGATGGAACGGCCTCGATGACGCACCGACAGCGGCACCGGTCCGGGACCCGGGATCCGAGACGGCGTTCCACATCCCGTTGCCCCGCACGCTGTCGCAGGCAACTGTGGCGTCGGGGCGGGAACGCCTCCGACGGATGCTGCGCAACGAGGTCGACCTCCTGGACACAGGCTCTCGGCGCGGCGTCGTCCTCGTCGGCGAGTCGGGGATCGGACGGACCACGCTGCTCGCCGATCTCGGCCGCTCCGTCACCGAGGCTGACGCAGCGGTCGTCCTCTACGGCCAGTGCCGGGACAACAGCGCGCCCCTCGAGCCGTTCCGGGAGATGCTCACCTCGTGCGTCGAGCACCTCCCGCTCCCGGTGTTGATGGACCACGTCGCGCTGTGCGGAGGGGAGCTGGTCCGACTGTGTCCAAGGCTGGCCGAGCGGGTGAGGACGACACCCGATCCGACCGACACTGACGACGCCACCGCACGCCATCTCACGTTCGACGCCGCAGCGGACCTCCTGCGGCGGATCGCCGAACATCGACCACTCGTGGTGATGATCGACGACCTGCACCGGGCTGAGCCGACCGCGCTGCTGTTGCTGCGACACCTGGCGATCGAGCTCGTGGACACCCCGCTCCTCCTCATCGGCACGCTCCGCCACTCCGGCACCACGCGGTCGGAGGAGCTGCGCACGACGCTCGCGGAGCTCGCGGGTCACGACGGACGGACCGTCGAGATCACCGGGTTCGACGAGGACGAGCTCGCCGAGATGGTCACCCATGCCACTGGCCCGACGTCGGGAGCAACGACACGGGAACGGGCCCGCGTCCTCCTGGCCCAGACCGCGGGGAACCCGCTGTTCGCGTCGCAGCTGCTGCAGCACTGGACCGTCGACGACCTCCGCCACGTCGGAGACGACGACACCCAGGTCGCGACCACCGAGATTCCGCTGGGACTGCGCGAAGTGGTCTGGAACCGGATCCGTGCCCTGGGCGACGACACCGCCGCCGCCCCGGCCGCGGCGGCCGTGCTGGGCACGGAGTTCGACGAGGACGTCCTGCTCGACACCGTCGAGGTCGACCGCGACGCCGTCCGCCGCTCGTTGGACGCCGCCACCTCCGATCGCCTCCTGATCGCGATCCACCCGGCGCGGAAGCACTTCCGCTTCGTGCACGCCCTCGTCGCCGCGGCCCTGGTGGCCGAGACCGGCGCGGCCGACCTGGCCCGACTGCACGAGCAGTCCGCACGATCCCTCGAACGCCACATCGCCGCAGACAACCCGCGACTGGCCGTCGAGATGGCCCGACACACCCTCCTCGCCGGCCAACCTGCCGAGTCGTTGCGCTGGACCATCCTCGCCGGTGACCACGCACTCACGGGCCTGGCACCGGCGGAGGCAGCTCGGCACTACCGATCCGCGCTGGAGATGGCCGCCGCCTCGACGCTTCCCGACCCGGAACGCGTCGACGTGGCGGTCCGACTCGGCGAGGCGCTGCACCGCAGCGGCGATCCTGCTGCGCTCGACACGCTGGCCCACGCCGCCGATGAGGCCCGCCGCACCGGCAACGACGCCGCGCTGATCCGCTCCGCGCTCGCGGCGGATCGCGGCTTCGTGCGGATCGACGACCGGGCCGCGGAGCAGCGGGGCATCGTCGAAGCCGCCCTCCGCGTCGTCGACAGCGACGACGTCGGGAACCGGGCCCGGTTGCTGGCGCTGTCGGCTCAGACCCTCGTGTCCACCCCCGAGCTCGATCGTCGCATCGACATCGCGCAACAGGCATGGGCGTTGGCGAACCGCTCGCGGGACCCGGCGCTCGTCGCACGGGTCGGACCAGCGGTCCTCGCCGCGCTGTGGACGCCCGGAAGGACCCGTCAGCGATCGGAGATCGCCTCCGCAACCGTGGCAGCGGCAGAGAGCTCGGGGGACCCTCGATTGCAGTTCGCCGCCCATCTCGCGGCCTTCGAGGTCGCGATCGAGACCGCGCAGGCCGGAACCGCGGCGCGCAGCCTGGCCCGTCTCCGGGCGACCGCCCGCTCGGTCGGCGAACCCCGGCTGCGTTGGATCACCGGGTTGTGCGACACGTTCGACGCCACGATGCGAGGCCGCCTCGACGACGCCGAGCGCGTGGCGACGGAGACCCTCGAGCTCGGCACACGCACCGGCGTGTCCGACGCGTTCACGATCTTCGCGGCGCAGTACTTCGTGCTCGGGACATTCGCCGGCCGTCACGCCGAGCTGTCACCGCTGGTGGAGCAGGCCATGCAGGACAACCCGGGGTCGCTCCCGTTCACCCTGGCCCACGGGATCGTCTGCACCTCCGTCGGCCGGCTCGACGAGGCCCGCCGCATCCTGCGACGTGGTAGGAGGGAGGGCTTCGACACGATCGCGGTCGACAACGTGTGGATGACCTCGATCATCGGTTACGCGGTGCTCGCGATCGAGCTGTCCGACGCCGAGGCAGCAGCGCAGATCCTCCCCCTGATCGAACCCCACGCAGGCGAGGTGGCGTTCAACGGCGCCACGAGCCAAGGGCCCGTCGCGGCGTACGCCGGCAAGCTGTGCTCCCTGCTCGGCCGTCACGACGAGGCGGAGGAGCATCTGGAGTCCGCCATCGGGGCGGCCATGGACTTCGGCTGGCCCTACCACCGGGCGACGACGCTGTACGCACTCGCTGAGGACCGCTGGCGACGTGACGGGCATCTGGACGACGACGCCCGGTCCTGGCTCAGGGAGGCCACCGTGTTGTGTCGACAAGGTGGTTTCGACAGCTGGCTGCCACGGATCGTGGACCTCGAGGGGCGTGTCGGTGACGCGCTGGTGACGCGCGTCGCAGTGGAACATCGGAACGTCAGAGCAGTTCCGTCATGATCCGCGAGGAGCACCACCATGATCACCGTCGTCATCCAACACGTCGCCGAGGACTACGACACCTGGCGTCCCATCTTCGACGAGCACGGCACGACCCGCCGGGCCCACGGCTGCGAGTCCGAGCGCGTGTACCGCGCCGTCGATGACCCGAACGCCGTCGCTGTGGTGATGGAGTGGCCGAGCAAGGAGGCCGCCGAGGGCTTCATGGCCGATCCGTCCCTGGCCGAGGCGATGCAGCGCGGAGGGATCCTCGCTCCGCCCACGATCACCTTCGGCGACCGGGTCCCGGTACCCGCCCGCTGACTCGGGGTCGGAGTCGAGGTGAGCGTCGGGGTCGTCGACGTCGCCCGATGATCGTCGAACGACCCCGGCTCCGGCGCGGTCGGTCAGATGTGAGCACTACGGTTCCTCCGAGTCGTCGAGACACCGGGGGTGACCGTGGCGGACCGGACAGCCAGACCAATCAGCGCGCACCTACGCACCTGGACAGCCATCCTCTCGGTGGCGTTGGTGGCCGTCGCCGCCGGTTGCACCGGCTCCGACGACGAGAGCAGCTCCGCCGCAACGGTCGGATCCGGCGACCGCTACCAAGCGACCATCCGTCGCACGACCGGTGGTGTCCCGCACATCACCGCCAAGACCCTGGCCGACGCGTCGTTCGGTGAGGGGTGGGCGAGCGGCGAGGACCGTGCCTGCGACCTGGCCGATCAGGTCATCAAGGTCCGCGGCGAGCGGGCACGGTGGTTCGGCGCCGGCGAACGTGACGCCAACGTCGACTCCGACGCCGCGTGGCTGGCGATCGGCATCTACCAGCGGGCCTCCAAGGACTGGACGAACGTCTCGAAGGACCTGAACGAGCAGATCACCGCGTACACCGCTGGTTGGAACGCCCACCTGAAGGCGGTCGGCGCCAAGGGCGTCAAGGGCTGGTGCTCCG
>CAYSCB010000100.1:0-9315 GCA_964429335.1 uncultured Aquihabitans sp. | reverse complement strand
CGCCAGCTCCACCGACCGGCTCGCCCCGGTCAGGTGCGTCGCGGCCTGCATGATGCAGATCACCCCCCAGCGCAGCGTCCCGAACGCCTCCCACCACCGCACGTCGTCGGGCGTCACCGGCGCACCGCCTGCTGCGAGGTAGGCGTCGACGAGGTCCTCGACCGTCCCGACCCCTCCTGCGGCCAGCGGGGCGCCGAACCGCCATGCCCTCACGCAGAACCACCCCAGGTCCTCCGCCGGGTCGCCCAGATGGGTCAGTTCCCAGTCGAGCACCGCACGCAGGCCATCGGGTCCGACGATCAGGTTGCCCATGCGGAAGTCCCCGTGGACCACACCGCTCGGTCCACGCTCGGGCCGTGTGGTCCGAAGGCGACGGAGACCGATCTCGAAGGCGGGGTGCGGTTCGCCGAGAAGGTCGAGGAGGTCCGTCATCTGCTGGAGCTGATCCGACGCGTCGAGTCCCTCGACGGCGTCGGGATCGATGCGGTGGACCGCTGCGAGGGCGGCTCCGACCTGCCCGACCAGCAGGGGTCGAGCCGTGTCGTAGTCGTCGTCGCGCAGGATCCGACGTGCGATCGTCTCGCCCTCCACCCGGTCCATCAGGATCGACGGAGCTCCGAGAGCAGCCCCGTCGGGGTCGACCGCGACGAGCCCCGGTACAGGCACCCCGGCGTCTGATGCGGCTCGCAGGAGTCCCGCCTGCAGCACCATGCCACGGCTCGCGAGCCCGCCGCCGGCCCGTTCCCGCTGCAGGACCATCGGACGTGTCGTTCCGTCGATCGACCGCGCGTCGAACGCCCAGGTCTCCCTCGAGGCGCCTCCGGAGAGACGGGCCAGGCCCTCGACGACAACGGCCTCACCCGACCCCTCCGACAGGAATCCGCCGAGGCCACCAACCAGCTGCTCCTCGCGCGTCCCGACCTCCACGGTCACACCTCCCCCTCGCGGCTCACCGGCCACGGTCCGATTCGTCACGGATGTCTCCGACGATGGCTTCGAGCACATCCTCCAGCGTCACGAGCCCGACCACCCGGTCGACGCCATGATCGTCCTGCGCAGACACGACCGCCACGTGGCGTCGAGCGCGCCGCATCCGCGGGAGGAGATCGCTCAGGCGATCATCCGGTCGAACCCGCAGCGCGACCCGGACGAGCCCCGGGGGTAGGAGCCCGTGGCGTCGATCAGCCGGGACACGGAGCAGGTCCTTCGCGTGCAGGAAGCCGACGACGTCGTCCGATGACGCTCCCATCACCAGCACCCGGGAATGGCCGGATCGATGCATCAGCTGCTCCGCCTGGGCCACGGTCGCGGTGGTCGGGACCGTCACCAGGCGAGCCGAGGGCGCCATCACCTCGCTCACCCGGCGGTCGAGGAAGCCGAGCGCGCCGGCCAGCAGCACGTGCTCGGTGACCTCCAGCTCACCGGACGCGACCGACTCCTCCATCATCAACGCCAGCTCGCCGGGGGTGTGGGCCTGTGTGAGCTCGTCGGTCGGCTCGACCCGCAACAGGCGCGTCCCCCACCGTGACAGCACGTCGAGCAGCTTCACCACGGGCCAGACGAGGAACGTCACGACCGCCTGGATCGGAGCTGTCAGCACAGCGGTGCGTTCCGGTGCGGTCAGGGCCAGCGACTTCGGCACCATCTCACCGAGGACCATGTGCAGGAATGCGACGACGGTGAGAGCGACGGCGACGCCGATGACGGTGGTGGTCGTCGCCGGAAGCGCTGTTCCGGCGAGGATGTGTTCGAGCACCGAGGAGATCGCGGGTTCGACCATCCAACCGAGCAGCAGGGACGTGATGGTGATGCCGAGCTGGCATGTCGCCAGTTGCAGGTTCAGCGACCGCATCTGGCGCACCGCCGTGGCGGCCCCGAAGCGACCTTCCTCGGCCCACTGCTCGATCCGACCCCGTCGAGCGGCGAGCAGCGCGAACTCGACGGCGACGAAGAACGCGTTGCCCACGATCAGCAGCGCCCCGGCGGCGATGACGGTCGTCCAGCTCACCGTTGTTGACCCCCGCCGTCGGGTCGCTCGATCGGGGCGATGCCCCGACTTCGGTCGCTCTCGGGAAGCCAGCCCGGCGGCGGCGCCACCAACCGCACGACGGCGACGCGGTGGCCGTCCATCTCGGAGGCCTCGATCGACCACCCACGTTCGGTGAACCCGTCACCGACCTCGGGGATGGAACCCAGTCGGTCGAGGACGTAGCCGGCCAGCGTCTCGTAGGGACCGTCGGGAACGGCGAAACCGCACGCCTCTTCGACCTCGTCACGGTGGAGCCGCCCCGACAGCAGATGAGCGCCCGCCCAACGACGCACGAGCGGTTCCCGGTTCGCCTGGTCGTGCTCGTCGGAGATGTCACCGACGAGCTCCTCGACCAGATCCTCGAGGGTGATGATCCCGGCGGTCGCGCCGTACTCGTCGAGCACGACAGCGAACTGCCCGCTCTCGTCCTGCAGGCGTACGAGGAGATCGCCGAGCTCGAGCGACTCGGGCACCATCACGACGGGCCGGACGATCTCGTGCAACGGGGTGTCGCGTCGGCGAGCCGGATCGATGCCGAAGAGATCCTTCACGTGCACGACACCGACGATGTGGTCGAGGTCCCCGTCGGTGAGCGGGAACCGTGACAACCCCGTCCGCTCCGATTCGTCGAGCAGCTCGCCGGTATCGCCATCGACAGGCAGGGCGGCGATCTCCATCCGTGGAGTGAGTGCGTCAGCGGCGGTCTTCTCACGGAAGCGGAAGCTGCGATCCAACAGCAGCGCCGCCTGGTCGACGAGGGTGCCACCCTCCTGGGATGTCCGCACCAGGCGGTGCAGCTCCTCGCGGCTGCGCACCGTCGACAGCTCCTCCGCGGGTTGGACGCCGACGAGGCGCAGGAGCCGGTCGGCCGCGGCGTCGCAGACGACGACCACCGGACGGAACACGGCGACGAACACCCGGAACGCCGGGACGGTCGCGAGCGCCGTCGGCAGCGGCCGCGCGACGGCGACACCTTTGGGGACGAGCTCCCCGACGACCATCTGCACGACGGTCGTCAGAGCGAGCGCCGCGACGATCGACACCGCGACGGCGGTGTCGTGGCGCAGTGGGCCGAACAACGGCTCGAGCAGTGGAGCGACCACCGGCTCGGACAGCACACCGAGCGCCAGGCTGCACAACGTGATGCCGAGCTGAGCGCCTGACAGGTTGAACGAGAGGTGCCTGATGATGCCGTCGACCATGCGGGCCGATCGGGAACCCCGGTCGACAGCGAGGGCCACCTGGCTGCGGTCCACCGCCACGAGCGCGAACTCGACAGCGACGAACAACGCGTTGGCCAGGATCAGAGCGACGACCCCGACCAGGCCGATGGCGGAGCTCACGCGGTCAGGCAGGACGGCACCGTCGAGACACTACCGGCGCCGTCACGTCCTCCCGATGCCCACAACGTCTCGAATCTTGCCGTGAACAGCTCACACCGCGTCGAACATCTTGATCGTGTAGGTGTAGCTGGACTGGGACCAGCCGGCGATCCCGGTCACCACGACGGTGAAGTTCCGGTCGCCACCACCGTCCCCATAGGTCAGACCGTTCACCTGCCAGACGAGCGTGTTCTGCCCGAATCGGTTGTCGACCGGATGGACGCTGATCGAGTAGCTGTTCGACGCGCTGTCGGTCACGGTGACCGCAGCGCCGGAGAAGTCCGCGCCGGGGATCGACAACGACCACCGACCTCCGGGCTGCAACTCGACCGGGAAGAAGCCGTCCGACGGCCACGCCACCACTGCAGGTGTCGGAGGCAGCGGCTGCGTCGCACCGAACACCCACAGCGCGTTGGCGGTCCCGGTGGTGCCGGATCCCATCGACACCCGGCGCGGGTCGAGGATCCAACGCCGGTGCCCGACGACGGTGTTGCCGGATCCTGGATCGTCGATGTACAGCTTGATCGCCCGCGGTCCGCTGGTGGTCCCCAGTGCGAGGTTGGAGTTGCCGGCCGCCTCTGCTCCCTCTGCGGTGTAGCAGCTCCACGTACCGGGCGGGTCGTGGTCCAACTGGTTGTTCGCCTGCATCATCAGGGCCGCCTTCTGCGCCTTCGCAGAGTACGTGGCGTCGAAGGTCACGGGGCTGAGCCCGACGAAGCGGCGGTACCAGTTGACGGCGGTCAGCGTCGCGTTCTGGTGCGCCGCCGTCGTGGTGCCCGCCATGCAACCGTTGACGCTCCCGGTCCAGCCGCTGGGTGCCTCGAAGGTGGGGAGCAACTGGTCGACATAGGCGCTCTGCACCGACGCCCTGCTCTGTCGGTCGATCGGCAGCGGCGGAACCGAGGTGTAGTAGCCGACCACGTCGACGACCACATGGCTGCACCCACCGCTGTTGAGGATCCGGACCATCCCGCCGGTGCTGACCTTCACCGTCACCGCGTTCGGCACCGTCTGACCCGCGACGAAGTTCAGGTTCGACGCCATCGGCACCGCCTGACCCGACGGGAACACCGTCAGATACCCCGCCACCGTCGGCTCCGTCACCGTCACGTTCAACACCACCGCCGACGCATCCGCGGCAACACCACCCACACCCGCCACCGTCAACGCCCGCGTCGACCCCGCACCGACGCACCCACCACCATCACGCGTGTCCAACAACCGCGACGGCGACACACCCACGAAGGAACCAGCACCCGCGGCTCCCACGGATTCGACACCCACAACGGCACCCATCAGGGCGCCCAACCCCACGAGCGTCACGAGCACGGCGGCCCGGAAGCCCATCGACACGCACCTCCGACGTGGGATCACCGGCGACCCCTCCCTGTTGGCGTCACCTGGGACGGTACTGCATCCGCGCTCGTGTGCCACGCGCAGCGCTCCATGGCGACCGTGAGGGGCTGTCGTAGGGTTCATCCCGTGCCGGCTACGGATCCCTGCCCCGACGTCGCCCCACCGACCGAGGGGAACGACGACGCACGCTTCGTCGATGCAGCGCGAGCAGCGGTGCGCGTGGCGCGCGTCGCGGCGAACGCGGTGGGGACGTTGGATCTGACCCTTGCCCAGTACCGGGTGCTCGTGTTCGTCGACGGTGTGGATCGGACGGCAACCGCGGTCGCACGACTGCTCGAGGTCAGTCCGTCGACGCTGACGTCGGTCGTCGACGGCCTGAGCGCCCGCGATCTCGTGCAACGGCGTTCCGATCCGGCGGACGGCCGCCGCGTGGTTCTGACGATCACCGACTCGGGCCGCGAACGCGTCGCCGCCGCGGATCGGGCCGTCGCCGGCAAGCTCTCGGCGTTGCTCGCCCGTCTCGGACCCGGACCCACCGCCGCCGCCCTCGACGGCCTGGACCTGCTCAACGACGCGATGGACGACTACGTCGCCGAGCACTTCGGCCTGACATCGTGAGCAGGGCCCCCCGGCCGGACCGAGTGGCGCTCGAGATGACCGGCGTCGGGTTCACCCGCGACGGACGCGACCTGCTCGACGACATCGACTGGCAGGTGGACGACGATACCGACTGGGTGGTCCTCGGACTCAACGGCAGCGGCAAGACCACGTTGATCCGCATCGCCGCGCTGTACGAGCACCCGAGCCGCGGGAGCATCCGGGTGCTCGGCGAGCAGCTCGGCCGGACCGATGTCCGGGAGCTGCGCACCCGCGTGTCGCTCGTCAGCTCCGCCATGTCGGACCTGATGCGCCCCCAGCTCGACGCGACCGACATCGTGATGTGCGGTCGGTACGCGGCGTTGGAGCCGTGGTGGCACACCTACACCACCGAGGACCGCGATCGGGCGCTCCGCCTGCTCGCCGACCAGGGCGTCGCCGATGTCGCGGACCACCCGTTCGCCACGCTGTCGTCCGGCGAACGTCAGCGGACGCTGCTGGCCCGGGCGCTCATGAACCGCCCCGGCCTCGTCCTGCTCGACGAGCCGACTGCCGGACTCGACCTACGTGGCCGCGAGGAGCTCGTCGACCGCCTCGACACGCTGGCGACGGATCCGGACGCTGCGCCGCTGGTCCTCGTCACGCACCACGTCGAGGAGATCCCGGCCTCCTTCACGCATCTGCTCGCCCTCAACGACGGCAGAATCGTCACCCAGGGCCCGATCGACGAGGTCCTGACCGCCGAGGTGCTCACCGAGACGTTCGACATCCCTCTGGTGCTCGACCGCCGCGACGGTCGCTGGAGCGCCCACCGGGCCTGACCCACACCCCCACACCTCGTTCTGTTGTGCAGAACCAGACGGATCCGTCTGGTTCTGCACAACAGAACGGGGAGGGGTGCGTACGAACGGACTCCTCAGCGCCGTTCGAGCAGCAGCATCGTCCGCGGCCCGAGCTGGACCGTCGCCCCGGCCGGGTACCGGGTGGTCGGCGGATCCACCGTGGTCGCCGTGTCCAACACGAGCACCCACGCCGCTCCCCACTCCGCCGGTGGCAGGACCTGCGCCGATGGCTGAGCGGCGGCGTTGACGCACACGAGGAGGGTGTCGTCGACGATCACCTCACCGCGGCGGCCGGTCTCGGCGAGCTCGCCGTTCAACCACATGGCGACCTGCCTGGCTCCGTCGTTCCAGTCCCCGACCGACATCTGCTCACCGGCAGGGGTGAACCAGGCGACATCAGGCAGCTCGCCGTCGGTGGGGGGTCGACCGGTGAGGAAGCGGTGACGCTGCAACGCGGGATGTGCCCGGCGCAGAGCCGACAGGCGTCGGCAGAACGCGAGGAACTCCTCGTCGACCGCGTCCCAGTCGACCCACGACACCTCGTTGTCCTGCGCGTACGCGTTGTTGTTGCCGCCCTGGGTCCTGCCGATCTCGTCGCCGTGGGCGAGCATCGGCACGCCCTGGGACAGCATCAGCGTCGTCATCAGGTTCCGTCGCAGCTGGTCCCGGTGCGCCACGATGACCTGGTCGTCGGTCGGGCCTTCGACGCCGCAGTTCGTGGAGCGGTTGTCGTCGGTGCCGTCCCGGTTGTCCTCGCCGTTGGCGCTGTTGTGCTTGTGCTGGTAGCTGACGAGGTCCGCGAGCGTGAACCCGTCGTGGGCGGTCACGAAGTTGATGCTGGCGTGGGGTCGTCGGCCGTCGTCCTCGTACAGGTCGGAACTGCCGGTGAGGCGCGACGCGAACTCCCCCAGCACGCCGTGGCCGAGACACCACAGGTCCCGGACGCAGTCGCGGTAGCGGCCGTTCCACTCCGACCACAGGGCGGGGAAGTTGCCGACCTGGTAGCCGCCCTCGCCGACGTCCCACGGCTCGGCGATCAGCTTGACCTGGCTGATGACGGGGTCCTGCTGGATGAGGTCGAAGAAGCTGGACAGCCGGTCGACGTCGTGCAGCTCGCGGGCCAGCGTGGAGGCGAGGTCGAAGCGGAACCCGTCGACGTGCATGTCCTGCACCCAGTACCGCAGGCTGTCCATGATCAGCTGCAACACGTTCGGGTGGCGCATGTTCAGGCTGTTGCCGGTCCCCGTGTAGTCGACGTAGCGCGACGGGTCAGACGGGTCGAGCCGGTAGTAGCCGGGGTTGTCGAGGCCCTTGAAGCTGAGCACGGGCCCGCCGGTGCCTCCCTCGGCGGTATGGTTGTAGACCACGTCGAGGATCACCTCGATGCCCGCTTCGTGCAGGGTCTTCACCATCACCTTGAACTCCCGCACCTGGGCGCCGCGGTCGCCGCCGACGGCATAGGTGTTGTGCGGTGCGAAGAACCCGATCGAGTTGTAGCCCCAGTAGTTGCGCAGCCCCATCTCGAGCAGCCGACGGTCGTGCACGAACTGGTGCACCGGCATCAGCTCGACCGCCGTCACCCCGATGTCGAGGAGGTGGTCGATGATCGGCGGTGAGCACAACCCGAGGAACGTGCCACGGAGGTCCGGGTGGACGTCCGGATGCGTCATCGTCAGCCCGCGGACGTGGGCCTCGTAGAGCACCGTGCGGTGCCACGGCGTCCGGGGACGACGCTCCTGACCCCAGTCGAACCACGGGTTGACCACGACCGAGCGCGGGGTGTCAGGCGCCGAGTCGATCCCGGAGTCGGCTGACAGCGACTCCGTCCATCGCACCGATCCGCTGACGGCGCGTGCGTACGGATCGAGCAGCAGCTTGGACGGGTCCTGCAGATCGCCGGGCCGTCGACGTTCGCCGTGGACCCTGAAGCCGTAGCGGACACCGGGGCCGACGTCGGGGAGGTAGCCGTGCCAGACCGAACCGGTGCGTTCCGGGAGCGGGACCCTGATCTCGACGCCTTCGGCGTCGAACAGGCACAACGTCACCCCGCCACGCTGTCCCGGGCTGCCGCCCTCGTTGGCGGCGGATCCGGAGAACACCGCGAAGTTGGTGCCCGAGCCGTCCCACGACGCGCCGAGCGGAGCGGGCTTGCCGGGCCAGACCCGTAGCGACGCTCCCGCCCAGATCAACGCTGATTGCCCTCGATGTAGCGCAGCAGACGCGGACGGGAGCGTTCGATCTCATCTGCGAGGAGACGGTCGAGCATCGGGACCCAGAGGTTGCCCCCGTAGTGCAGGCGCATCCGCAGCTCGGGCACGCGGTCGTCCACGACGCCGATCTCGGCGCTGAGGATCCAGTCGCTGTGGCGTCGGCCGTCGTGCTCGCGCCGTTCGAAGCGCACCGCAGTCGGGGTGTCGCGGACGGTGCGCACCATGCGGAGTCGCTTGGACCGCCGGAACGGACCGACCTGGGCGCGCAGATCCACCGACCACGCCGCGTCCTCGTCGCCGACCGCGGAGACCGGCTCGGCCCGCGACACGATGTCGAGCCATCCGGGGTAGCTCCCGAGGTCGTCGACGACCGCATACAGCGCGTCGACGTCGACGTCCGCGACGAGAGAGGCCGTCACATCCACGACTGCACATCCACGACCGACAGTCTGCCCGGCTGAGACATCGAGCCGTTCGACCCTCCACGACGACACCTCCGCCTCCGACTGCCTATCCTCGCCGCACGGCCCGCCGACCCGGGCCCGACGGGCATGCCGTCATGACCACCTCCAACGACCAGGAGCACCACCATGAGCAACCGCGTCTTCGTCATCGGCGTGGGGATGACCAAGTTCGAGAAGCCCGGTCGACGGGAGGGCTGGGACTACCCGGCGATGGCCGAGGAATCCGGCACCAAGGCGCTCACGGACGCAGGGGTCCGCTACGAGCAGGTGGAGGAAGCGCACGTCGGCTACGTCTACGGCGACTCGACCTGCGGTGAGCGCGCCGTCTACAGCCTCGGCATGACCGGCATCCCCATCACCAACGTCAACAACAACTGCTCGACCGGGTCGACCGCTCTGTACCTCGCTGCGCGCTCGCTCCGCGGCGGCCTCGCG
>CAYSCB010000099.1:0-9378 GCA_964429335.1 uncultured Aquihabitans sp. | reverse complement strand
GTCCTGCGCCGCAAGGGGATCGGACGCGTGACGCTCGTCTCCGACGGCTACCACGCGCTGCGCCTGCGTGGGATCGCCGGCGAGATCGGGCTGGACGCGGGAGTGTCCCCGACGGGTGGCTCGGCGACGCTGGCTGAGCTGACCCGGGAGACGGGCCTCGTGGCGATCGGGCGGATCGTCGGCTACGGCCGACTGCTCCGGCTCAACGCCTGAGCTCGTGGCGCAGCGGTTGGGCTCCGGGCAGTCGAGCAGGACGCCGGACCTGCCACGGGGCTAGCGTCGGATCGGACACATGATCAGGAGGGGACACGATGAGGGGAACCCGTTTCCTGGTGCTCGCCGGGATGGCGGCACTCGTGCTGGCGGCGTGCGCGCCGCCGCCGACCGAACCGACCACACCGTGGGTGAAGGTGGTCTACGCCCGTCCGACCGATCGGCCCTACCGGGCGGACTTCGCGGCCGCCGTCGACGACGCCATGAACCAGGCGCAGTCCTGGTACCGGACGCAGCTCGACGGCAGGTCGTTCGTCAGGGAGCCGTCGGGCGTCGTCTCCTGCACCCTCCCGCACGACGACGCCTACTACAGGACCCAGACCTGGGACCGCCTGCAGAACGATCTGCAGCCGTGCGCGCCGGTCGGGTTCGCCGGGGCCGACGTCGACTGGGTCGTGTACGCGGACGTCGTCGGTGCATGCGGGACCGGACGCATCGGTGCGGGTGGGCTGGGGCTCACGATGATGCCGCGGGCCGACCTGCAGGGTCTCGTCGGTGAGCCGCAGCTCGACAGCTGCGGCACCGTGGACAACCGGCCGCCGACGCGTTGGGTGGGCGGGCTCATCCACGAGATGGGCCACTCCTTCGGCCTTCCGCACCCGGCCGGCTGCGATCAGGGGCTGCCGACGTGCGACACCCGCTCGGTGATGTGGAGCGGGTACGCCGCCTTCCCGGACACCTACTTCAACGCTGCGGAGCGCGCACAGCTCGTCCAGTCGACCTTCATCCGCTGAGCGCGGACGTCTCCGGACGCGCCGGTGCCGGTCTTGTGTCCCGCCCCGTCGGGCGGGGAAGATCTAGGGATGTCTGACGCGATCGATGACGACCTGGACGACCTCGTCGAGGATCCGATCGGGCGATCTCCCGGTGCCCTCCCGGTGAGCGAGCTCGTGGGTGACGATGTGCAGCGGGTGTCACCGTCGGCCACGTTACGCGAGGTGTGCGCCGTGCTGGCCGACCAGGGTGTCGGGATCGTCGGCGTCGGTGAGGACGGCGGCCCCCTGGCCGGTGTCGTCTCCGAGCGTGACATCGTCACCTCGCTCGCAGGGGGCGGTGACCCCGATGTCGTCACCGCTGCGGACGTCGAGGTCGAGAACGTCCTCTACGTCGATCCGTCGACGACGCTCGACGAGGTCGCAGCCGAGATGCTCTCGAAGTGGACCCGGCACCTGTTCGTCGGCCAGCCGGGTGCGCTCCTCGGTGTCGTGTCGGCCCGCGACGTTCTGGGCGCGTACGCGACGGCTGCCGAGCTCGACTGATCAGGACCAGAGCCGCTCACGTAGACGGGATGCCCGGAGGATCGGTCGCCCGACCGCTGAGCGGACGGCGGCCTCGTCGCCCATGATGGTGACGCGTTCCCGGGCGCGGGTCACGGCCGTGTAGAGCAGCTCACGGGTCATGATCGGTGATCCGGCCCTGGCGAGCGCGACCACCGCGTGGTCGAACTCCGAGCCCTGGCTCTTGTGGATCGTCATCGCCCACCAGCTCTCGATGCGGTCGAGGCGTGCGAGGGGGACGAACCGGACGTCGTCCGCGGCCGCGAACGCGACGGAGCGGACCCCGCCGTGGTCGACCACGACACCCACGTCGCCGTTGGCCAGGTGGTTCACCGGGTCGTTCGCGGTCACGATGACGGGACGTCCGATGGCCCAGCCGTGATCGTGGCCGAACCCGGGGATCGCTGCGGACACACCGGCCTCGATGCGGCCGCTCCAGTCGGACAACCCTGACGGGCCCTGCCGCGTGGCGGCCAGGACCTTGAGCCGCGTGGCAGCGTCGAGCGCGGCATCCGCCTCGCCGGCGCGGGCGTGGTGCACCACCTCCACCGCAGCCGACACGACCGTCGCGTCGAGCTCAGCGGCATCGGGCGAGTCGGCGCCGCCCACCCACGCAACGTCGTCACGGCCATCGACCAGCACCGACAGCGCAAGGTCCGCATCGCCGTGTCGCACCGCGTCCGCGAGCGCCGCGATGCCGGAATCCGACGTGAACCGACGGGAGCGCGTGAGCACGGTGACACGTCCCGCCAGAGGGCCCGTCCCATCGGTCGACGGACCGACGATGTCGGCCATCACCGTGCCCGCCTCAATGCTGGCGAGCTGGGCAGGATCACCGACCAGCACCAGGGTTGCATCCGACCGGACCGCCGCCAGCAGCGCCGCCAGGAGCGGCAGCGACACCATCGATGTCTCGTCGACGACCACCACGTCGTGGGAGAGCGGGTCGTGCGCGTCGTGGCGGAACCCCCGGCCCGGGCGGTGGCCGAGCAAGCGGTGCAGCGTCACCGCGACGGTGTCGCGGAGCACGTCGGCAACGGTCGGGTCGAGCACGCCGTCGTCGACATCGGCCACCGCGGAGCGCAGCGCCTCGGTCATGCGTGCCGCCGCCTTGCCGGTCGGAGCTGCCAGGGCGATCCGAGGTGACCGTCCGGACCGTGCCGCCAGGATCGCAGCCGCAGCGAGCAGCCGAGCGACGGTACGGGTCTTGCCGGTTCCGGGACCCCCGGCGATTACTGAGACGCCACCACCCAGCGCGGTGCGCGCCGCCTGTCGTTGCAGATCCGGCCCGGTCGTCTCGTCGTGTCCGAAGAGCGCGTCGAGGACCGCCTCCACGGCGGGATCCGGCTCGGAACCGAGGCCTGCTCGACGCGTCAGATCCTCGGCCACCGCAAGCTCCGCACGGTGATAGCGATGGAGGTAGATCCACTCGCCGTCGCACACGAGCGGCCGGAGCGGAGCATCGAGGTGGTTCTGTGGTGTCGTGACCAGCTCGCTCGTCGCCAACGCCCCGTACCAGCTCTGCGGATCCGGCCAGGGAAGCGTGACGGCTGTCGACCCGTCGTCGTCCGGCGTGGAGTGGAGCACCTGGTCGAGTTGCACGCAGACGTGGCCCAGCCGTGGTCCCCGCGCCGCCACGGCGATGGCGAGGAGCACCTCGTCGGACTCACCGGGCCGGAGGCGGGCGAACGTCGTGCTCAACTGGACCTCTGCTGCTGTGAACACCCCGGCATCCACGAACGGCTCGAGGACCGCGACCTCGGGCGGGACACCGATGCGCCGGTCCGGGACGCTCATCGTCGGCTCCTGCCGGCGTGCCTGCCGTCGAGCAGGTCGCTGAGCTCGACGACGAGCGTCGGGGGGATCGCCCAGTGGAACACACCGTCCGGGTGGCCGTCGTGCACCGGGGTCTCGCCGCCGGCCATGCCCCGGAGGAACAGGTAGGCGGCGCCGCCGAGGTTCGTTGCCGGGTCATATCCAGGGAGGCGCCACCGCAGGTAGCGGTGCAGGGCCACGCTGTAGAGCAGCGCCTGCAGCGGGTAGTGGTGCTCCGCCATGGCCCGTGCCATGGCTGCTCGGCCGTAGTCGTCCGGTGCGGGGAGTCGTCCACGCCGGTGGAGGCGGTTGGTCTTGTAGTCGACGACCACGAACTGGGTGTCACCGGCTGCTTCCACACCCGCCACCAGGTCACTCGAGCCGTTCATGTGACCGGCGAGACCCACGTCGAAGCGGCCGTCTGCGAGGGCGTCGGACCATGGTCGGAGCGGATCGTCGGTCGGCACGTGCTGAGCGACGAGCGCCCCGATCGAACGGTCGGTCGCGGGTGAGCCGTTGCCGCCGAGTCGGATCTCGAAGTGCATCTCGTCGATCCGGTCGGTCCGTCGCAGCGATCGCAGCGCGACACCGCCGAAGGCCGGACCCAGCGGCGTGTCGAGCACGTTCCGGATCCCACGGTGCAACAGGGCGGTGCCGTCCGATCCCGTCGCTCCGGCGATGCCGTCCGGCCGGAGGTCGACGAACCGCCAAGCGAGCTCCTCGTCGAGCACCTCTTGGAGCTCGCCGTCGAGATCGACCGCGGCGAAGTCCACCCGTTCGAGCAGGGAATGGACCAGCGTGCCGATCTCCGCGCCCGCCGGAAGAGCAGCGAACGGCGCGGCGCAGACAGAGTCGAGTGTGAGCGGTGCGTCCACGCCGATCCCGGGATCGACCAGATCGCCGCGTCTCGGGAGGTCACCGTGGCCGGGGATGCGTTCATCGGCGTCGCCGGCGGTCGATGATTCCACGGTGGAGGTGCTGGAGCGGTTGGTGATCGCCGTGAAGGACCACCGACACGCGCTGCGATCGAGCGAGCGGTGAAGCCGCGCGATCTCGAGCGGTGTGTCAGATGCGGCCCGCTCGACCGGGGACCACGGTCGGGTCTGACGAGGTGGCCGGCCGTGCAGCGCTGTGCTGATCGTGCCGCCGCCGGCATCGACGAGCGGCTCGAGCACGTCGAGCGCAGCGTCATCGGCAGGGAGCGCGATCTTGGACCCGGTGAACGTCTCGTGGTCGATCCGACCGTCGGTCCGGGCGAACAGGAGGCGCGCCGCGGCCGTGCCGGAGCTGTCGCGGGTCCTGCTCCACCAGAGGATCGTGTGGTGACGCGCTCGGGTCAACGCGACGTACGCGAGCCGGAGGTTCTCGTACATGCGCTCGACGCGTGCCAGCTCCTTGCGCTCGTCGGCGGTGGCCTTGTCCGGCCAGTCCTTGCCGCCGGTGACGTCGAAGGTCCGCCGACCGGTGCCGGGTGCGTGGAACAACACGTCGGAGCCCGCTTCGCTCCAGAGCGTCGGACAGCACACGATCGGGAACTCGAGACCCTTCGCCACCCAGATGGTCATGATCTGCACCGCCTGTTGGTCAGATTCGACCCGACGGGCCAGGACGTCGTTGTGGGTCTCGGTGTCGGCGGCCGCGACGCTGTGGCCGTCGAGGACCGCCATCAGGCTGGCGACACCTGCCCGGCCGTCCGGGTATGCCGCGATCAGCAGCTCGGCGATGTGATCGAGGTCGGTGAGGTCGCGATCGCCGTGGGCGCGGGCCAACACCCGTGTCGAGACGCCGGTGGTGCGCCACACGAGCTGGATGAACGGGTTGACCCCCTTCTCGGCGAGCGTGTCGGCGAGGTTGCGGAGCTGCTCCTGGAGGTCGATGGTCGCCTCGTCGGTGAGCTGATCGAGCGCCAGCGGGTCGAGACCGCCGAACCACGACAACGCGAACGTCCTAGCCCCGGTGGGGTCCGACGGTCGTGCGATTCCGTCGAGCAGCCAGCGCCACTGGGTGGCCGCCTCGGAGTCGAGCACGGATCCACCGCCTGCCAGCACCGCCGGGATCCCCTGCGCAAGCAGCGCCGTCTGCACCTTGGTCGCGTCCTTGGCAGTACGGACCAGCACAGCGACGTCCGACGGTCGGACGGGGCGCCGGAGGTCGTCGTCGGTGGGCAGGGTGGCACCGTCGAGCAGCTGACGGACCTGCATGGCGAGGTCTCCGAAGATCGCTCGCCGGACGGCGTCGGTGGCCAGGTTGGGGTCAGCCTTCGGGGTCGTGGTCCTCTCCAGGTCGGACCCGAGGGCGAGGCGGATGGCGAGCGAGGGCAGCGGTGAACCGTCCCGACCTTCGACGCGAAGGTGCTCGTGTTCCGGCGCAGCCGTCACGTCGGAGTAGGCGATGTCGCCGGAACCGAACGTGACCCCGTCGAACAGCGTGTTGAGCGAACCGACCACGGCGCCGTCGGCGCGCCAGTTGGTGGTGAGCGATCGGCGTACCAGGCCGGGGCGCGGCGCCACCGCGTCGGTGTAGGTCGCGATGTCGGCGCCTCGGAACGAGTAGATCGCCTGCTTCGGGTCGCCGACGAGGATCAGCCGGGTTCCCTCGTCGCTGCCGAACAGCGTGGAGAAGATGTCCCACTGGACGGGGTCGGTGTCCTGGAACTCGTCGATGAGCGCGGCACGGAACCGGTGACGCAGCGCCTCGATGACCGCCGCGGCGCCGGATCCGCGGAGCGCGTCCCGTAACTCCGACAGCACGTCGTCGAAGCTCAGGGTCCCGGCGTGGCGACGCCGACGGTTGATCGTCCCGACGCAGCGCCGGACGAGGTCCGCGATGAGGCGCTGGGACGGATCGGTCCCCGGCTCGTCGACGGCCGGGACCAGGTCGAGGTCGGGGATCCTGGCGGCGATCTTGGTGGCATCCACGAGCGCCTTGAGCGACGGGAGGGTCGCATCGGGATCGACGGCGACCGCTGCCGCTGCGAGGACATCGGAGCACACGCTGCCGAGCAGCTCGTCGGCGTCGTCGACGAGCGTCGCATCGAGGTCGGTGCCGGCGGTGACCCCGAGGGTGCCGAGCACCTGGGTCGCGAACCCGTGGATCGTGGTCACCGTCGCGGTGTCGAACTCGGTCACCGCTCGTTCCATCCGCTCGCATCGCAGCGACCGCTGCTCGGGAGAGGTGTCGGCCAGGTGGGCGAGCAACGTGTCGGTGTGCGGATCGTCGACCCGCAGCCGGGCTGCCGTGTCGACGAGCTGCTGTCGGACGCGCGAGCGCAGCTCGGAGGTGGCGGCACGTGTGAAGGTCACGACGAGCAGCTCGGACGCGGCGACGTCAGCCTCGGCGATGAGACGGGTCGCGATCGCTGAGAGCGTGAAGGTCTTGCCCGTGCCGGCGCTCGCTTCGATCGCGAGGAGATGTTCGGGGAGCGGACCTGTCAGGTCGAACGGTCTGGTGCTCATGATGCGGTGCTCATGGTGTGGTGCTCGAATGGATCTCGTCCCACAGCCGGTGCGCGAACCTCGCCACCCGGTTGCCCGATCCGGGCGGGTCGCCCTCCCGGGCGGGGATCGCGAGGAGGTCGTCGTAGTCGTAGGCGCCGTACACGACCGCGTTCGCTGCATCCGACGCGTCACCCCGACCGTCGTGGTCGATCCACATCGAGCGCTTCGCCTCGCCCATCGCAACCGCGGGAGACAACCTCGTGAACAGCGGGATGGGTTCCCGCATGCCGTATCGCAGGAGCTCCACGACGACCTCCAACGCGTGCAGGGCGATCTCGCGACGTCGCGACGGGTCGTCTGCGACCACGGTGAGCGACATCGATTCCGGCGGCTTCTTGTCCGAATGTCCGCGGTGGACCGACACGGACCGCCATTCCGTCGCCGGATCGTGCGCGGTGAGCACCATGAGGTCCAACCAGGCGGCGACGTGGTCGCTGGGCTTGCCCTCGGCGAAGCCGACCCGTGCCGGACCGGGGGTCGACGGGTCGAGACGGGCCTCGACGATCCCGGTGATGCGAACACCACCTGTGAGGGTCACGTCGACGGGGATCGGGGCGCCGGGGCCCGGTCGGAACCCGAGCCTCGTGGCCTCCTGCACGAGGTGACCGGCGGTCGTCGTGATCGAATCGATCGACGCGTCGCCGAGAGCCCCCGGAGGGAGGAAACCGAGACGGCGCTCGATGGCAACCCACTCCTCGACGGTCCCGCCCTCGAGGAGCCGCTGCAGGAGACGATCGCCGACCTTCCAGCGATCGAGTCCCCCGAGCTGCGTCGGCATCACCACGTCCAGGGCCTCATCCGGTTGCGGGAGCCGGACGCGGAGGCGCTGATCGAGGAACCACTGCACCGGCTTGCGGAGGAAGCTGTGGAGCTGTGTGAGCGTGATGTCGCCGAACGGCTCAGCGTCCAGCGGAGCGGCGAGGAACACCGGGTCCACCGCCGTCGTGCTGCTCCGGCGCGCACGGGCATCCGCGAGCGCTGACGGATCGAAGCTCCAGGGTGCATCGGCGTGGGCGACGAGCGCGCCGCGGCGCAAGCACCGATCGTCGAACCCCTGACGCGGGTGGTGCACCTCCAGGACACGGGTCGCTCCGTAGCGGTCGTCGTGCCGCATCATCGCGATGACGGCGTCGTGCAGCTCGGCCACGGCGACCGGCGCCGGCACCGGCTGGTTCGTGCGAGGGCTGTGGCCATCGCGCACGACGAGGAGGTGATCACCAGCTGCGAGGACCGCTTCCAGCAACGACTGGCGCAGGTCGGCGCGTGGGTCGCGGTCGCCGAGGCAGGGTGCAGCAGCGACGAGATCGTCGCCCTCGACGGCCCCCGATGCGAGCGCCTCCTGATCCATCCCGAGCAGTGCGATGACGCGGAACGGCACCCAGCGCAACGGGGTGGTCGATGTGACGGTGATGCCGCCACGGAAGAAGTCGGGACGGCCCGGCATCGAGCGGAGCCGATCGTCGAGCAGTGAGCGGAGATCCGCGAAGTCGATCTCGACGTCGATCGGCTCACCATCGATCGATGATGACTCGGCGATGTCAGCGAGGATCCGCCGGAGCGTCCGCAGCTGCCACGAACCTTCGCGGTCGACCTCGAAGAGATCCGTCACCATTGTGTTCAACCACTCGAGCCAGCGGCGAACCGGTCGAGCGACCGCGATCTCGTCGACATGTCGGCTGAGTCGCCACATGACCTCGGCGAGACGTCCGGCGAGACCGGCGTCCCCGTCGCCGACCGGGAGGGGGACGACCTCGCCGACAGCGAGCGCCTCGTCGTGGATCGCCGAACCGACGAGCAGACGGTCGATGGCCGCCCGCCACGTGTTGGTCGTGATCTCCGTCGGCATCCCGGATGCCGCCCGGTGATCGGCGTCGAGCCCCCAGCGGACACGTCCGTCAGCCGCCCAGTCGCCGATCCTTGCCAGGTCGTCGTCGCTGAGGTCGAACCGGGCGCGGACCGGCTGCCGTGCGAGGAAATCGAGCACCGTGGGCGCCTCGAAACGGCCGGAGAGCATCTCGAGGAGCGTGCGGGTGGCATCGAGCACCTGGTTGTCGGATCCGATGGAGCGGTCCGCGAGCCGGTACCGCAACGTCGGTGCGTGCGAGTCGTCCGCCGGTGCGCTGCCGTCGACGGCCGACGGACCGAACCCGGACTCGATCAGCGGGGCGAACCGCTCGAGAGCCGGGCACATGACCACGATGTCCTCCTCGAGGAGGTCGCCGTCCGCGAGCAGGTGCAGCAGCGCGTCGCGCAGCACTTCGACCTGGCGGGCGGGGCCGTGGCACGCGTGGAACTGGATCGATCCGTCGCTGGGATCGAAGGGCCGATCGCCGGTGGGTGCACGGTCCGAACGCAGGTCCTCCTGGAGCGCGGCGAGCAGCGTGGTCGCCGGACCGACCGTTGGGGCCGTCGCCGACGTCCGTTCGATGGACGGGCCGTCACGGCCGGCGTCGTCGAGGATGATCGCGGTCTCCCGGGGGAGGCGTCCCCAGGATCGCAGGAGCGGATGGTGGACG
>CAYSCB010000098.1:2091-9394 GCA_964429335.1 uncultured Aquihabitans sp. | reverse complement strand
ACGTCACCCCCGCGGACGCCGCACGCGAAGCCGGCGTCAGGCTCCTCGACGGCGAGGCGCAGGTGCTCGCCGAGTCCGCTGCGTTCCGGCGAGCCCGCAACGCCCTCCAGGAAGCGCAGCTCGCTCGGATGGCGGACGTGCTGCCGCTGCCGCAGCTGCGCCTGCCGTTCCTGTTCACGACCGACCTCGGACCGGCCGACCTCGACACGATGGCCGAGTCGCTGCTCGCCGCCATCAGGGCGCTGCCCGATCCCGATGCACCCGCGCGTTCCGGAGGTGCGTCGTGACCGACCGACCGTCACCGACGACGGCGTCGTCGCTCACGAAGGTGCTCGCCGACAGCTCCGTCATCGTGTGCTGCGGCTCCGGGGGAGTCGGCAAGACCACGACCGCTGCCGTCGTGGCGATGGAGGCCGCTCGACTCGGTCGCCGCTCCGTCGTGGTCACGATCGATCCCGCCCGTCGGCTGGCGGACGCTCTCGGGCTCCAGGGTCTCACGAACGATCCCAGCCCGATCGAGGGTCCGTGGGCGGCACCGGGGGGCAGCGGAGGAGCGATGCACGCGCTGATGCTCGACACGAAGGGGACCTTCGATGGTCTCGTGCGGCGCTACTCCGCCGATCCCGTGCAGGCCGATCGCATCCTCGCCAACGCCTTCTACCGGAACATCTCCGGAGCGCTGTCGGGAACCCAGGAGTACATGGCCTCGGAGAAGCTGTACGAGCTCGCGGTCGAGGGTGACTACGACCTCGTCGTGGTCGACACACCGCCGACCCGCCATGCGCTCGACTTCCTCGACGCGCCGCAGCGGCTCGCCCACTTCCTCGACCATCGCCTCTACAAGGTGCTCCTGTCGCCGTCGAAGGGTCTCGGTCGCGCCGTCAACGTCGCCACCCAGGCCGTGATGCGCCAGATCGCGAAGGTCGTCGGAGCGGAGGTCATCTCCGACGCGCTCGCGTTCTTCCAGGCGTTCGAAGGGATGGAAGAGGGCTTCAAGGACCGGGCCCGGGCTGTCGACCGGCTCCTGCGTGAACCGACGACGTCGTTCCTGCTCGTGGCATCGCCGAAGGCGGACACCGTCGCCGAGGCCGGCTTCTTCGCTGACGCGCTCGCCCGGAAGAACATCGCCGTCCGGGGGCTCATCGTGAACCGCACGCAGCCGGCGTTCGGGGTGCACCTCGGCGACGGCCTCGACGAACCGTCCGACCCGGCCATCGCACCGAGGGTGGCGCTGAGTGCCGCCGCAATCGACGCGCGGGCCACCACCCTCGAGGGCACGGCACTCGGGGACCACTACCGCGCTCTCGCGGACTCGCTCCGACTCGCGCACGGCGAAGCACTCCACCTCGCGGGTCTGTCCGAGCGAGTCGCTCCGGCGCCGGTCGTCAAGGTGCCCATCCAGCCCTACGAGGTCTGCGACCTCGAGTCCCTGCAGGCTCTCGCCCGCCTCGTGTTCGTGGATTCCGGATCTTCCGACACCCAGGGCTAGCGTTCGCGTCGATGTCCACGACGATCCTCATCGCGACCGATTCCGACGAGTTGTTCGATCGTGTCGATGCTGCGGTCGGCGGGACCGCCACCGTCTCCCGGGTGAGCTCCGGGCAGGCGGTCCGCTCCGCGGTGGCGGCGACGGAGCCCGACCTGGTGATCCTCGACCTCCAGATCGGCAACATGGGTGGGATGGCCACCTGCATGGACCTGAGGTTGGAGGCGGGAGCCGGTCGTCTCGACGACCAGCGGATCGTGATGCTGCTCGACCGGCCGGCAGACGTCTTCCTCGCTCGACACGCCGGAGCCGATGGTTGGGTGATCAAGCCGGTCGACCCGATCCGCCTCCGTCGTGCCACGCGGGCGGTGCTGGCAGGCGGCCGGTTCGAAGACGCCGTCGCACTCGCCTGAACGGCCCCACCCGGAGACCTCCGACGTTCGGGCGCCGATCCGGGTTACCGCCCCGATGGGCGCCCCACTACGATGGCACCGCCTCCGGGTGGTGGCGCAGTTTGGCAGCGCGCCTCGTTCGGGACGAGGAGGCCGGGAGTTCAAATCTCCCCCACCCGACCGTCCGAGCCCCGGTCCCCGCATGCAGGGACCGGGGCTCCGGGATCCACCCGGCGCCTGTCCGGACGAAGGTTCAAGGTCGCGGACCCGCGATGCCGATGCATCGGGCGTGCCTGCTGAACTCGATCGCCCCGACCCGCTGGTGACCGTTCCCGTCGGGTCCTCGTCCCCCCGGAACCGCCACGCGCGGCAGACACGGCGCCTGCTCGGCATCACCGCCACGCTGCTCGCCGTGCTGTCGCTGTCAGGCGTCCTCAGCTCGTGCGAGAGCACGAAGCCCGAGCTCGACGCCGTGCGCGACGCCGTGAACGCGAGTCGGGCCGCCGCCGGCCTCCCGGCGCTGCGCGAGAACGTGACGCTCGACGTCAAGGCCGACAAGTGGGCCCAAGGGATGCGTGACGCCTGTCGGATCTGGCACTCGAACCTGGCCGACGGTGCTCCGAAGGAGTGGCGCAAGCTCGGCGAGGACGTCGGCATGGGCGGCAGCATCGACCAGATCCACGTGGCGTACATGAACTCACCGGGCCACCGGGCGAACGTCCTCGACCCGAGCTTCACCCAGATGGGAACCGCTGCGGTCTGGGGCAACTGCAACGGGTACCGCACGGTGTTCACCGTGCACGTCTTCATGAAGACCTGACAGGCCCTAGCGTCCAGCGCGTGGAGATCGCGGCGTTCCAGCAGCTGATGGAGGACCTGTACGGGACCAGCGACCGGGAGCGTGGCCTCCCGTCGACGGTGGCCTGGTTGTGCGAGGAGGTCGGCGAACTCGCCCAGGCCGTCCGCAAGGGCACGCCCGCCGAGCAGCTCCACGAGCTCGGTGACGTGATCGCATGGGTGGCATCGCTCGCCAACCAGCTCGGGTTGTCCCTCGAGGAGGCCGCCCGCCGCTATGTGACGGATCCTCCCGGCTGAGACAGCCCCACCCTGACCGTCGTGGGTGCCGTGCTGGCGTTCGCGACATCGGCACGATCAGCCCTGGCGTCGACGAACCATCTCCTCGGCGATCTGGATCGCGTTGAGCGCTGCGCCCTTGCGCAGGTTGTCGTTGGAGACGAACAGGGCGAGTCCGTGCTCGACGGAGGTGTCCCGGCGGATTCGCCCGACGTAGGAGGGGTCCTGGCCGGCGGCCTCGAGCGGCGTCGGGATGTCGGCAAGGGCCACGCCCGGAGCGTCAGCGAGCAGCTCCCGAGCCCGCTCCGGTGACAGGTCGCGTTCGAACTCGGCGTTGATCGACAACGAGTGCCCGGTGAACACCGGGACCCGAACGCAGGTGCCCGACACACGCAGGTCCGGCAGCTCCAGGATCTTGCGGCTCTCGTTGCGCAGCTTCTGCTCCTCGTCGGTCTCGTCGCTGCCGTCGTCGACGACGTTGCCGGCGAGCGGCAGCACGTTGAACGCGATGTTCCGGGCGAACTTCACCGGGGCCGGCAAGGAGACCGCTGCGCCGTCGTAGGTGAGCTCGGGTCCCTTGGAACCGACGGAGCGCACCTGGCCGTCGAGCTCCTCGACACCGGCGAGCCCCGCCCCCGACACGGCCTGATAGGTGCTGACGACGAGGCGCAGGAGGCCGGCGTCGACCGCGAGCGGCTTCAGGACCGGCATCGCTGCCATCGTGGTGCAGTTCGGGTTGGCGACGATCCCGCGGGGCAGATCATCGAGCGCGTGGGGGTTGACCTCGGCGACGACCAGCGGAACGGTGGGGTCCATCCGCCAGGCCGAGGAGTTGTCGATGACGGTCGCTCCTGCGGCGGCCACCCGGTCCGCGTACTCGCGCGACGACGTGGCCCCAGCCGAGAACAGCGCGATGTCGAGCCCGTCGAAGTCCGCCGTGGCGGTGTCCTCCACCTCGATCTGGGCATCCGCCCACGGCAGCAGCGTCCCGGCCGAACGGGCCGACGCGAAGTAGCGGATCGACGCCACCGGGAACCCCCGCTCGGCGAGCAACGACCGCATCACACCGCCGACCTGACCGGTGGCACCGAAGACGCCGACGTTCAGACCGGGACCGTTCGTGGGACCGTTGGAGGATGGGGCCATGGGTGCAAGGCTAGGAGGTTCACGACAGGCCGTCCCAACGGGTAATGCTGCGTCCGTGCATCCGGACGGACTCGGCATCTACGTGCACGTGCCGTTCTGTGCACGTCGGTGCGGCTACTGCGCGTTCGTCACCTACGCCCCCAGCGCCGCGAGCGCCGACGCCGAACATCGGCGGTGGGGTGACGCCGCCGTTGCGGAGATCGGGATCGCGGAGCGGGAGCTCGGCGCGACGGCTCCGGCGATCACCAGCGTCTACTTCGGTGGCGGGACGCCCACCGCTGTGCCGACCCAGCTCCTCGCCGAGGTGGTCGCCGGGTTGCGTCGTCACTTCGACGTGAGCGACGACGTCGAGATCTCCGTCGAGGCCAACCCCGACGGCCTCCGAGCGGACCACACCGACGAGCTCGCGGCCCTCGGCGTCCGGCGCATCTCGTTCGGCATGCAGAGCGCCGTGCCACGGGTCCTCGACCTGCTCGACCGGACCCACGACGTCGACGCCGTCCCCCGTGCCGTCGAAGCGGCACGGTGCTCCGGCATCGCCAGCGTGTCCCTCGACCTGATGCACGGCACCCCCGGGGAGACGGCGGCGGACTGGGAGCGGACCCTCGACGTCGCGCTCGGCCTCGTTCCCGACCACCTGTCCGCGTACGCGCTGTCGATCGAACCGGCCACCAAGCTCGCGATCCGCGTGCGTGAGGGTTCGCTGACCGATCCGTCGCCGGACGAGGCGGCCGATCGCTACGAGGCGCTCGACGCCGCGGCCGCTGCCGCCGGCCTGCGCTGGTACGAGCTGTCCAACTGGGCACGCACCGCAGGGGACCGGTGCCGCCACAACCTGCGGTACTGGCGTGATGGTGAGTGGTGGGGCATCGGGCCCGGCGCCCACTCCCATGTCGGCGACCGTCGCTGGTGGAACCACTCCGGCCTCGACGCCTGGCGGCATGAGGTGCTCAGCGGTGAGGTCCCGTCGGCGGGCGAGGAACGGATCTCGACCACCGAGCGGCGCACCGAGCGGATCATGCTCGGGATCCGACTCGCCGAGGGCATCCCGACCGACTGGGCGGCACCCGGCTCCTTGGACGCACTCGTCGGTGACGACCTGGTCACCCTCGTCGGCCATCGGGTCGTGCTGACCCTCCGCGGACGGCTTCTCGCCGACCTGGTCGCGCGCACGCTCCGGTGGGGATGACCCGGGCCCTCAGCCCGCTGTCATCAGAACGTGGTGGATTCGAGCTCGTACGCCTCGTGGAGCACCTGTACGGCACGATCCGAGTCGCGCTCCGCGATGACGCAGCTGATGCGGATCGCCGAGGTCGAGATCATCTCGATGTTGATCCCGTTGTCGGCCAGCACCTGGAACATCGTCGCCGCCACACCCGGGTTCGACTTCATCCCCGCCCCGATGACGCTCACCTTGGCGATCCCGCTGTCGACGAGCACCGCCGTGGCCCCGACCTCGTCGGCGATGACCTCGCACACGGCCGACGCCGTGTCGATCTGCGCGTGCGGCACGGTGAAGGAGATGTCGGTCACGCCGCCCTCCGACACGTTCTGCACGATCATGTCCACGTTCACGTCCGCGTCGGCGAGCGCTCGGAACAACGCTGCGGCGACACCCGGACGGTCCGGGACGCCGGTCACGGTGACCTTCGCCTCCGACGGGTCGGCCTGCACGGCGCGGATCAGCGCATCCTCCATGGCGGGGTCCTCCTCGACCACCCACGTGCCCGGCTCCCAGGTGAAGGCTGAGCGCACGTGCAGCGGGACCTTGTGACGGTGGGCGTACTCGACCGAGCGCATCGCCGGCTTCGGACAGCCGGCAGCGGCCATCTCGAGCATCTCGTCGAACGTGATGCGATGCATGCGACGAGCGTCCGGCACGACGCGCGGGTCCGTGGTGAACACGCCGGACACGTCGGTGTACAGCTCGCACGCATCCGCCCCGAGCGCGTAGGCGAGCGCGACGGCCGTGGTGTCGGACCCACCACGACCGAGGAAGGTGACGTCGTTGTCGGTCGACACGCCCTGGGCGCCTGCGACCACGGGGACACGGCCCGCGTCGACCGCCGAGCGGATGCGGTCCGCGCGGACGTCCAGGATCTTCGCGTTGGTGTGGTTGGTGTTGGTCAGGAACCCGGCCTGGCTGCCGGTGTAGCTCTCGGACTCCACGCCCTGCGCCGCGAGCGCCATCGCGACCAGGGCGATCGCCTTGCGCTCACCGGCGGTGATCAACATGTCCATCTCGCGTCCGGGACGCCGGTCCGACACGTCGCCGGCGAGGCGGAGCAGCTCGTCGGTCTCCTTGCCCATCGCGGACACGACGAGCACGACGTCGTCGCCACGGCGCCGGCAGCGGGCGACGTGGTCCGCGACCTCCCGGATCCGCTCCGGATCGCCCACGGAGGTTCCACCGAACTTCTGGACGAGCAGGGCCACGGCGCACGAGGGTACACGGGGCGCTGTCGTGGTTCCGGCGGCCCGAACGAGTACCTTCGCCCGCCGTGGGCACGAGCGCCGAGAAGCACGCACGACAGAAGCAGGCCCGGAGCAGCAAGCTCCAGGAGGCGACGACGAGGGCACGACGATCCTCCCGACGCCGTCGGATCGTCGCTGCGGTCAGCGGTCTCATCGGCGTCGCGATCATCGTCGCCGGCGTGTGGATCCTGACCGGATCCGGAGACGACGACAAGGCGGCCGGTACGACCACCACGAAGCCCGGTGATTCCACGACGACCACCGTCGGGGAGGGAGCGGCTGACCTGCCACGTCCGGAGGAGGGCATCACGCTCACCGAGGCGACACCGTGCCCACCGGCGGAGGGGACCTCCAAGCGCGTCGAGCGCTTCGCCGGCCCACCCCCGATGTGCATCGACCCGCAGGCGACGTACACCGCGACGTTCTCGACCACCAAGGGGGACTTCACAGCGACGCTCGACACGAAGAAGGCCCCGGTGTCGGTGAACAACTTCGTCGTGCTGTCCCGGTTCCACTTCTACGACTCGGTGCCGTTCCACCGGATCGTCCCCGGATTCGTCATCCAGGCCGGTGACGGCGACGGCGATCCGTGGGGCAACAACGACCTCGGCTACTCGATCACCGACGAGCTGCCGAAGTCCAACGCCGAGTACGTCGACTACTCGCTCGCCATGGCCAACGCCGGTCCGAACACCAACGGAAGCCAGTTCTTCGTGGTGCTCCCCGGTGG
>CAYSCB010000098.1:0-1991 GCA_964429335.1 uncultured Aquihabitans sp. | reverse complement strand
CCAACGCCGGTCCGAACACCAACGGAAGCCAGTTCTTCGTGGTGCTCCCCGGTGGTGGTGCCCAGCTGCAGCCGAACTACTCGCTGTTCGGCCGGGTGACCGATGGTCAGGACGTCGTCGACGCCATCGGCAAGCTCGGCGACGCGCAGCAGAAGCCCACCGAGGCGGTCGTGATCACATCGGTCAAGATCGCCGAGACGAAGCCCTGAACCGGCTCACGCCGTGCTGATCCGGCTCACGCCGTGCCGAGGCTGAGCAACGAGGGCAGGTCCGACAGCTCGGCGCGACGACCACCCCGGAACACGTGCACGCCGCCGGCGCCCTCGACGCGCCAGACGCCCTCGGGGTCGTGGATGAGCGCCGTCGCCTCGTCGATGCCCACGACGACCAGATCAGGTCGGGCCAGCTCGACGGTGCGATGCCACTTCTCCGGTGACCACACGTTGCTGCGCGGGATGACCGTCAACGTCTCGATGAGATCCAGTCCGACGGTGAACGCGCCGCCGCGGCTGTCGACCATGTGGCTCGACAGCACCGACGCGGCCTCGCCGGATGCCGCGACGGTCGCACCCCCGTGCCACGCACCGACGATCGCATCGAGCAGCGGTGTGTCCTTCAGCACGGACCGCAGGTGCATGGGCGACCCGCCGGTCAGGTAGACGACCTCGGCGGACGCGGCGAGCTCCGCCGGTCCCGCCTCGAGTGCGTCGGCCCGACGGTAGACCTCGAGCACCCGAACCCCGACACCCAGAGCGGCGAACCACTCGCGAGCCCGTTCGACAGCCGCAGCGGGATTCTCGTAGGCCAGCGCCGTGGGAACCACGAGCACCTCGGACACGCCGCTGACGAGCTCCTCGTCGAACGTGCAACCGTCTGTCCACTCACGCCCACCCACGAGGGCCAAGGTCCCGTTCATGACACGAACCGTACCCGTCGGCGACTTGTATCCGGTCACCGACGCATCGGTAGCATCGCCGCCCATGACGATCGAACGAGTGGGGATCCTGGGTTCGGGCATCATGGGATCGGGGATCGCCGAAGTGGCGGCGAAGTCCGGTTTCGAGGTGGTGCTGCGTTCCCGAAGCCAGTCCACGGCCGACGCGATGGTGACGTCGCTCGAGAAGTCGCTGGCCAGACAGGTCGAACGCGGCAAGCTCGAGCAGGCCGCCGCTGATGAGGTGCGCGGCCGTGTCTCGGCCACCGACCACCTCGGTTCTCTCGTCGACTGCGATCTCGTCATCGAGTCCGTGGTCGAGGACCTCGAGGTGAAGCGGGCGTTGTTCGCCGAGCTCGACTCCGTCGTGAACGACGGTGCGATCCTCGCCACGAACACGTCGACGCTTCCGGTGGTCGAGATGGCCGTCGCCACCAACCGACCGGACCAGGTCTGCGGCATCCACTTCTTCAACCCCGCCCCAGCGATGTCACTCGTCGAGGTCGTCCGACCCCTCACCGCCTCGGACGCGACGATCGAGGCCGCTACCGCGTTCGCGACCGCATGTGGGAAGAACCCGGTGCAGGTGAAGGACCGGGCCGGCTTCATCGTCAACGCCCTGTTGTTCCCGTACCTGAACAACGCCGTGCGCCTGCTCGAGAACGCTACGGCATCGGCCGAGGACATCGACACCGCCATGAAGGGCGGCTGCAACTTCCCGATGGGTCCGCTCGCTCTGTTGGACCTCGTCGGCCTCGACACCTCGCTCGCGATCCTCGACGCCCTCTACGAGGAGTTCCGGGATCCCAACTACGCCGCCGTCCCGGTGCTCCGTCGCATGGTGTCCGCTGGTCGGCTCGGGCGGAAGTCCGGTTCGGGCTTCTACGACTACAAGAAGGCCTGAGCGGATCGCCCGGATCGACCCACCGCCGAGCCGGTGGGTGTTCCCGCCGGTCACCGATGCCGAGCCCGACGGTCCGGTGGTCCTGGGTGGCGACCTCCAGCCCGGCACGTTGCTCGCCGCCTACCGTGCGGGGTTGTTCCCCATGCCGGTCGG
>CAYSCB010000097.1:0-9408 GCA_964429335.1 uncultured Aquihabitans sp. | reverse complement strand
GTGTGGCGGGTGGTCTCGCGGACTGCACGCAGGGTCCCGGAGATGGTCGCGGATTCCGGGATGACGTTCGTGGTGGTCCCCGCCTGCACCTTGGCGATGGTCAGCACCGCCGGGTCGAACACGTTCACGGTGCGGGTGATCATCGACTGCAGGGCGCCGACGATCTCGCAGGCGACGGGGATCGGATCGGTCGCCCAGTGCGGGGTGGACGCGTGCCCGCCGCGGCCGGTGACCACGATCTCCATCTCGTCGGCCGACGCCATCGCGGCGCCGGAGCGGTGGACGATGAAGTCCGAGAACATGTTCGGGGCGACGTGCAGCGCGAAGGCGCCGTCGACGCCGTCGAGGACTCCTTCGTCGATCATGTTCACCGCGCCGCCCTGGCCCTCCTCGCCCGGCTGGAACATGAACCGGACGCGTCCGGCGAGCCGGCCGCGCTCTCCGGCGAGCATCCGGGCCGCACCGACGAGCATCGCCGTGTGGGCGTCATGGCCGCATGCGTGCATCGTGTTGTCGACCGTGCTCGCGAACTCCAGACCCGTGTCCTCGGGCATCGGCAGCGCATCCATGTCACCGCGCAGCAGGATCGTCGGACCGTCGCCGGCGCCGCCGCGGAGGTCCGCCACCACCGAGGTGAGCGACTCGCCGGTGCGGATGTCGAGGTCGAGGCCGTCGAGCGCGTCGAGCACGGCGGCCTGCGTCCGTGGGAGGTCCGTTCCCAGCTCGGGATGCAGGTGCAGGTCCCGGCGCAGCTCGACGACACCCGGCAGCAGGTCACGCGCCGCGACGAGCAGCTCCGCGTCGGGTCGTGTCGTGTCGATCGTCATCAGGCATCCTCCGGCGTCCGTCGTCCCCCGACCGTCCGGCGCCCACGTTCACACGAGGGCCAGCACCAGTCCGATCTGGGCGAGATGGTACGTCGTCATCACGACCAGCCGTGACTGGCGGAAGTCCTTCACGAACCGGCTGATGCCGATCACCGCATCGGAGACGTAGAACAGGAACGCTCCGAGCACAGCGATCGCGCTTCCCGTCCCGATCGCGCTCGCGACCATCACCGAGATCACGCAGATGTACGCAGCGACCGGGGCGGTCAGGCGCGCGTCGTGGCGGCGGGCTCCGACGACGATGATCCGACCGACGACGACCATGAGCACGGCGACGATCACGAGACCGACCGCGAAGCGGGCGACGTCGACACCGAGTGCCCACAGGCCGACGACGTAGGCGACATGGCCGACGAGGAACGATGCGAGCCCCTCGACGAAGTGGTCCTCCAGCATGAGGAACACGTCACCGGCGAGCGAGCATGCCAGGCCGGCGACGAACCAGCCGCGAGCCTGGGTGGACGCCGGGTCGGGCAGCGCGATCGTCGCAGCGACGAGCACGACCATCGTGAGCGGCTTGAGGACGTACTCGATGCGCCGACGGTCGGTCGCGACGGCGACCCAGTCGGCCACGGCGACGACCAGGGTGAGCCCGATCAGCAAGCGGAACAAGGCGTCGGCGTCCATCAGGCGAACAGGTCCACGATCGGTCGCCAGTCCAGGGAGTCGCGCAGCGCCATCCGCGCCTGCATGACGTGGCGGGGCCGGTTGACTCCGAGCACCCCGGTGCAACGGTCGCCACGTCGGAACGCGGCGACGAACCGTCGCTCGTCGATCGAACCCTCGAGCACGTGCACCTCGTCGTCACGACCGGGTCGGCCGGCCATCTGGATCTTGCGGTCGTACTGATCCGACCAGAACCACGGCACCGACCGGAACGGGACAGCGTCGACGTCGCCACCGAGCAGGCGCAGCGCCGCGGCCTCGCCGTGTTCGATGGCGTGCTCCCAGTGCTCGACGCGCATCCGCCCCCCGTAGTGCTCGTTGAACCAGCTGGCGACGTCACCGGCTGCGGTGATCCCGGGCGCAGCGAGACACGTCGCGTCGCACACGACGCCGTCGGCGATCTCCAGCCCGGATCCCTCCAACCAGTCGGTGTTCGGGTTGACCCCGATGCCGACGACGACCACGTCGGCCTCCACGGTCACCCCGTCCGCCAACCTGATCCCCGCGACCCGTCCGGTGCCGTCGCTCACGAGCGACTGGACACCGACGCCGAGCCTCACGTCGACTCCGTGGTCCCGGTGCAGATCTGCGACGAACGCCCCGACCGCCCCCGGGAGCGCTCTGGCGAACGGCACCGGCGCCACTTCGACGATCGTGACGTCGTGGCCGAGCCCGACGCATGTCGCTGCGACCTCGGCGCCGATGAACCCGGCGCCGATCACACCCACATGGCGCGGTCCGCCGGCGATGTCGGTCCGCAGCGCGACCGCGTCGGTGACGTCACGCAGGACGTGCACACCGCGCGGCTCCGGGCTCGACAGCCGCCGAGCAGCCGCCCCCATGGCGAGGACGATCCCCTGCGAGCACAGCGTCGTCCCGTCGGACAGCTGCAGCGTGCGCGTCGCCGCGTCGAGCGCCGTGGCAGCGGTGCCGAGCCGGAGGTCGAGGTCGAGCTCGGGCACCCGATCCGCCAGCGGCTGCACGGCCCGTGCGGGTTCCCACTCACCGGAGAGCACCTGCTTGGACAGCGGCGGGTGATCCGCCGGCAGCTGCGGTGACGGATCGACGACGACGATCGGATCGTCGTGGCCGCGGTCACGCAGGGTGGCCGCAGCGCTGAGTCCGGCGAGGGACGCGCCGACGATCGTGAAGGTGGGCAACTGACCGATCGCCGGAGGCTGCCGATGTGGTTCCGGGTCAGTCCTCGACGGTGATCGCCTGCTTGGGACAACGACGGGCGGCTTCGGTCACCTTGGCCCGCAGCTCCTCCGGTGGTTCCTCCTGGAGGATGTAGAGGTGGTCGTCGTCACGGACCTCGAACACCTCCGGCGCGATGCCCATGCACACCGCGTTGGATTCGCAGAGGTCGTAGTCCACGATCACCTTCATGTCGATCCCCTTGGTCGATGGCCGCACCGGACGCACCCGGCACGGCGCACTCTACCCACCGGGTCGGATGTGATCAGGTCCGCGCCGGGTTCAGCGCAGGTGGGCGACGTCGTTGAAGCGGCGCAGACGCCACTGACCGTCGGCGAGGACGACGAGCTCGCTCACCGAGGCGTTGTCGGCACCGACGAACGCGAACGGTGAGCTGCCGGTCGCCATCGCGAGCAGTTGGCCGATCACACCGCCGTGCACGACCGCGACGACACGACGGTCGGGGTTCGCAGCGACGATCGTCTCGATGCCGCGGCGGGTCCGCAACGCGAACTCCTCGGCGGGTTCGGCGCCAGGGATCACGTCCCAGCGCTGTTCGGTGAACATCCGGACCGCGATCGGGTCCTGCGCCGCCACCCGTGCCCGGAACTGCTGCTCCCACTCACCGAGGAACACCTCGCGGAGATCGGCAACCACCTGGGAACCGACACCGATCCGATCGAGGAGCGGCGTCGCGGTCTGCTGGGTCCGCTGCAACGTCGTCACGTAGACCGCGTCGATCCCCGTGCCGGTCTGGTGCTCGTGAGCGAGGCGTTCACCCACCCGGACGGCCTGCTGCTCCCCCGTCGGCGCCAGGGGCGGGTCGCTGTGGCCGTCCCGCAGCGGGAACGGCCGGTCGGGATGCTCGGGGGCCGACTCGCCATGCCGAACGAGCACGATCGTCGTCGCGCCGGGCGGCGGAGCGAACCGGTACTGGCGGATCCCTTCGGGGTTGTCGTCGTTCACGACCACCAGCGTGTCACGACGCTGTGCCCCCGGCTGTCACGACGCTGTGCACGGCCGCGATCCGGAACCCGAGGCCATGAGCGTGTCCACGTGTCGGACCTCGACGACGACGGCCGGGTTGATCCGGACGAGCGACCGGCGCACGGCTTCACACGCTTCGAGCGCCTCGTCGGAGCTGACGTCGGCGGCAGGATCGGACGACGCGACGTAGACCGTCGTGCCGTTCATGATCGCGGTGCCGTCCAGGTCGTGCACCCACGATGCGTCCGGGTTGTCGTCCCTGACGGCGTCCACGTCCTCGAGATGCAGGGCGCGGACCTCCGACGGATCCGCCGGCAGCTCCTCCGCACCAGGGGCCGGCCGCTGGTTCGACTGCCTGGACACCTGCTGGGACGAACCGCCACCGACCGTCGAACAGCCAACAGGTCCGGTGATCGCGATGAGCACGACGAACACCCCGGCCGCCACGCTGGTGCGGTCCGACCGGTGGCGCCTCACGACGATGCGGCCCTGAGCTCGTCACGCTGTCGACGCCAGCGGCGGCTCAGGTGCTCGAGCGGGAAGAACGCCGTGATGCAGATCGTGTGCGGCAGGAACGAGATGCCGATCATGAGGAACGTCATCCCGTGCAGGAGCAGCACACCGACGAGCGCCGAGTAGCGCATCCACTTCGGAGCACGGGGGAACAGCAGCACGACCGTCGCAACCTCGAAGATGATGAACGACCACTGGGCCAGCACGAGCAGTCGGGGGGCGGAGAGCAGGTGGTCGCCGATCCAGGTTCCCCGCCGAACGATCGACGCCGAGAAGATCGCCGAGTTCATCCAACCCCATCCACCGAAGCGGATCTTCCCCCATGCCGAGAACGGGTACGCGAGGACGAACACGACCTGCACCATCCGCAGCGCCCATCCCGACAGGCGCTCCACTGCGGGACCGGTCCGTGGGGTCAGCGCCAGCACCAGCAGCGCCACCACGATCGTCAGCCGGTCGTGGTCGACCTTGGACCACGAGAACGCCCACAGCAACCAGATCGTGTACGACACGAGGGCGGTCGCGGCGGCGGCCCGGGGCGCCCGACGCGTCACCATCCAGACCGCTGCGATGACGACGACGGCTCGGACGATGAGCAGGGTCGTCGCGGTCGGTGGCCCGAGGTGGATGATCCTGGCGAGCAGCACGGGCTGGTAGAAGGCGGCCGGGGCGTCCACGTGCTGCGCCGCCCAGCCGTCCTTGGACGCGGCGGTGTAGGCGACGACGACGGCGATGATCCTGGCGAAGACGTCGAGGCGCTCGACCGGGACCGGATCGAACCAGTAGCGCCGCCATCGGGCACCGAACCCTCCGCCGGCGGACGTCCCGCGGTCCGCGGTCGTGTCCGGAGTCGTGCCAGCGGTCGTGTCAGCAGTCGTCGCTGACGGCCCGGTCACGACGCGCCTCGCGCGTTCCAGACCTGCACGACCCGGGAGAAGTAGGACACCGGACGACCGTCGACGAGGTTCTGGCCGATCTTGCGGAACCGCAGCTCGACGAGGGGGTCAGCGGGATGTGCCTCGTTCCACACCGCAGCGAGACCGGCCATCTGCTCCTCGGTGAGTCGTCCGGAGAGCGACTTCTGACCCTCCACCTCGGCTCGGCGGAGCCCGAAGGCAGAAGCGTCGAAGCGGTGTCTTCGCCCCGACCGGGTGACTCCGGTGAAGTCCACCTTGGCGACCCGGCCCGTGGGCTTCACGGCGTGGGCGAACATCCGGAACGGAGCGAACGGCCAGTCGTCGTCGGTGAAGCCGGTCGCTCCCATGACCGTGAGCAGGACGAGCACCACCGCGACCGCGGAACGCCATCGGACGCCGGGGACCGAGGCGGTCACGTCCTCATCCACGGGGCGGGAGTATAGGGGTGCGCCTGCTCCGGGCTGTGCTGGCCGGATCACCCGACAGGTCCGACACCGGTGGCCGGCTGTCGGCGCGTCGCGATGATTCACTAGGTTGGCGCACGTCCCCGTCCACCTCCGAGGAGGCCGTCAGTGCAGGTCCGTTCGCCGTTCCCCATCCCCTTCGGCTGGTTCCAGGTCGCCTGGTCCACCGATCTGGCACCCGGTGCGGTCGAGCCGATCGAGTACTTCGGCCGTCACCTCGTGCTGTGGCGGGACAACGACGGCGCCGCTCACGTCAACGACGCCTTCTGCCCGCACCTGGGGGCCCACTTCGGCTACGGCGGCCACGTCAACGGCAACGACATCGTCTGCCCGTTCCACGGCTGGCGCTTCGACTGCGACGGACGCAACACCCACATCCCGTACTCGCAGCGGACGAACAAGAAGGCGTGCGTCGAGCCGTTGCCGGTCCGCGAGGTCAACGGCCTCATCATGGCCTGGTACCACCCCGAGGGCGCTGAGCCGACCTGGGACATCCCGGTGGTCCCCGAGTTCAACGACCCGGACAACTTCACGGCGGTCGAGACCCGCGAGTACCTCATCGGGGCACCCTGGCAGGACCTCGCCGAGAACGGCGTCGACGCGGCGCACTTCCGATACGTGCACCACACCGACGAGGTACCCGAGCTCGAGAGCTACGAGACCGACGGCCCGCTCGCGAAGATGCGCTCGATCCAGAAGTTCCCGACACCCCGCGGCGTCGTCGACGGCCGGATCGACGCGGATTCGTTCGGCCCCGGCTTCAGCGTCATCCGCTTCTCCGGCATCGTCGACACGTTCCTGATGGGGTGCAACACGCCGCTGACGCGCAACAGCTGCTTCATGCGCTTCACGTTCACGGTCCGCAACATGGGCGACGAGGCGCTGAACTCGACGGTGGGCAAGGCGTTCGTCGCGGAGATCGACAAGCAGGTCCAGGAGGATCGGCCGATCTGGCAGAACAAGGCGTTCCTCGCCCGCCCTGCTCTCGCCGACACCGACGGCCCGTTCACCAAGTTCCGCAAGTGGGCATCGCAGTTCTACGCGGAGGGCGTCGACGACTCGCAGCTCGTCTACTACCCGACCGAGACGAAGGGCTACGAACCGATCCAGACCGCTGGACGCAAGTTCGGTTCCGATCCGATGGCGGACTGACTGCGCTGCGGGTTCACCGCTGACGACCGCTCCCCGGCGGCGTCGGCCAGTGGGGCAGGTCGTCCTGGGACGACGGCTCCCACGTCGGCGGCTCCCACGTCGGCGGCTCCCACGTCGGCGGCTCCGACGTCGGCGGAGATGGCCACGTGACCGTCGGTGGCCATCCCGGCCCCGGCTCCGAAGGACCTCGACGGTCCCGTGATGTTCGCACCAACCCGATGATCAACACGACCAACCCCACGATGAACATGGTCGCGGCGACGGCGGCGACGGCGAGCAGACCGAGGAGCGGCCCGACGAGCGTCCGCATGTCGTCGTTGCCGAGGGTGCGACCGACGGTGAATCGTGTGGCCGACCGCGCGTCGGAAGGCTCGCCGGGCCACCGACAGGACGCGACGTAGTCCCCCGGTCGGAGATCAGCGACCGACACGAGCGAGTACGACGAGTTCTCGTGCAGCAGGGCGCTGCCGTACGGAACGACACCCAGGTCGACCGGCTCACCGTCTGCGGTCGTCATCGTGCAGTGCGGCAACGTGGCGGAACGGTGATCGACGGCGACGGCGACCGACATCGCCTCCGAGTCGGCTCCCCCGAGTCGCCGATCGACGCTGAAGCGCAACTCCCCGGGAACCTTCGCTGTGCGCGCACCGTCGACGACGACATCTCGCTCGAAGTCCCCGATGTCGATCCGGCCGGCGACGAACGCGAACACCGACATCCCGCCCAGCACCGCGACCGCGATCAGGATGGCCCCGGTGACGACGAACCGGCGACCGCGCGTCGGAACCCCACTGGGGTCGACGTGTCCTACGGCGCTCACGCGTTCACGCTAGTGGCACCCCGTAGCGGCCGATCCCGTACCGGGGCGGATCAGGGCTTGTCGCTGCTGACGATCCACATGGCGTAGAACTGCGCGGCGCCGCCGTAGGCGTGGCCGAGCGCGACCTTCGCACCGTCGATCTGGTGGTCGCCGGCCTGGCCGCGCACCTGCATCGCGGCCTCACCGAAGCGGATCATCCCCGACGCGCCGATCGGGTTGGTCGACAGCACGCCGCCGGAGCAGTTGACCGGCAGGTCGCCCGCCATCGAGGTCGCCCCGGACTCGGTCATCTTCCAGCCCTCGCCCTCCTCGGTGAAGAGCAGGCCCTCCATCCACATCGGTTCGTACCACGAGAACGGCACGTAGATCTCCGCGACGTCGATGTCGCGACGCGGGTCGGTGATGCCGGCCTGGCGGTAGAGCTCCGCCGCGCAGTCGAGGCTCGCCTGGGGTCGCACCTGGTCACGACCCGACGCCATCGCCGGTTCGGAGCGCATCGCGGTGGCGTGGATCCACGCCGGAGGGATGCCGGTCGCGACCTGCGCCGCGTCGGCGGCCGCCTCGCCGCCGAGGACCATCGCGAACGCGCCGTCGGAGGACGGGCAGGTCTCGGCGTAGCGGATCGGCTCCCACAACATGAACGACTCCTTGATCGAGTCGTAGGTGATGTCGGGTTCGTGCAGGTGCGCGTACGGGTTCTTCAGCGCGTTGAGCCGGTCCTTGAGGGCGACCAGGATGCCGATGTCGTCGGGTGCGCCGGACCGCCGCATGTACTCCCGGATGAACGGGGCGAAGTAGCCGCCGGCCCCGGCGACCAGCTGCTGCTGGAACGGGATCGGGAACGACAGCGCCCACATCGCCTCGGACACCGACTGCTGCTCCCAGCCGATGGTCAGCACCCGTTCGTGCACGCCGGACTCGACGTGAGAGGCGGCGACGATCGCCGTGGATCCGCCGACCGAGCCGGCGGTGTGGACCCGGAACAGCGGCTTGCCGACCGCGCCGAGCGCTTCGGCCAGGTACGGCTCGGGCATCATGACGCCCTCGAAGAAGTCGGGCGCCTTGCCGACCACGACGGCGTCGATGTCGTCCATCGTCAGCTGGGCGTCGTCGAGCGCCCGGTACGCGGCCTCTCGCAGCAGGCCGGGCAGCGACACGTCGCCGCGCACCGAGGCGTACCTGGTCTGGCCGACGCCGATCACCGCAACCCGGTTGGCACCCATCACTCACCCTCCAGGACGCAGACGAGGTTCTGTTGCAGCAGCTGGCCGCCGGTGGCGTGCGCGACGCCCCGCCCGGCGGTGCCGGCCGAGATCCGGTCAGCGACCTCGGCGATGCGGATCAGGCCCGCGGCGAGCATCGGGTTGGCGGCGAGCGCCCCACCCGACGGGTTCACCTCGACGCCGTCGCCGAGGCCGAGCTCGGTGCGCACGATCTTCTCCTGGTGGGAGAACGGCGCGTGCAGCTCCGCGACGTCGACGGCGGCTCCGGCCAGTCCCGCCTTCTGCGCCGCCAACGCGATCGACGGTGCGGTGGTGAGATCCCTCGCCCCGAAGTTGTGGCTGTCGATGCGGTGGTCGATGCCACGGATCCACGCCGGTCGGTCGCTCCACGCCCGCGCCCGGTCCCCCGCGGCCAGCACGACGGCGACGCCCCCGTCGGAGATCGGCGGCAGGTCGTGGCGTCGCAGCGGCTCGCTGCACATCGGCGCGGCGCGCAACTCGTCGACCGATGGCGAACCGCTCACCTGGTCGTGCGGGTTTGCGGTCGCGGCGCTTCGGTTTCGGTTCGCGATCTGCGCCATC
>CAYSCB010000096.1:0-9557 GCA_964429335.1 uncultured Aquihabitans sp. | reverse complement strand
CCGCGACCGCGGACGCCGCCGCGGTCGCGCCACCGGCGACCGCGGCGATCCGCCCCCAGAGAAGGTGACCGGGACCACCGTCGGGAAGGTCGGTGACGTGGCGATCCTCGTCGACGTATACGTCGCCGACGGGCTCCAGTCCGAAGCCCACGAGCCTGCCGCGTCGGACGTGGCCGAAGAGTCCGCCGGGCAACGCGACGGCGACGTCGTCGTGGGTCCGGAACGCGCTGTTCGCCGACTTCGCGAGCTCCAGCGCGTGGTTGACCGTGGTCTCGACGATGCTCTTCGTGGTCTGGATCATGTGTCGATCTCCGTCTCACACCGGGCCAGCCGGCTCGGCGACTCCCCAACCGCGTGAACTCTGCTCAGGGTACCGCTTTCCCGGACGGGCGCAACGGGCAGATTCCCCGCGCTCAGGTCCGCCTCAGGTCAATTCGAGCGCCACCCGTCGTCCTTCCAGCACCGCCTCGTGGACCGTGCGCGGTGCGACGGCGTCACCCGCCTGCACGACACGGGCCCCGAGCAGCGGATGCAACACCTCCCAGAGCGCGTCGTCCGGGAGGCGGTGACCGGCATCGACGAGCGACGCCACCTCCAGCCGTGTGATCCCACCGCTGAAGCGGTCCTCCAGCGAGACGGCCGACACACCCACGGCGCGCAGCACGGACCGGCGGTGCATGACGACCCCGGCCTGAGCGAGACGAGCGTTGGCAGGACCGAGATCACCCGCCCGGGCGAGCTCGTTGCCGATGATCTGGTCGGGCGTGGCGATGTGGACCTCGAGACCCGCGGCGGCGAGCAGCTCCGCGACGCCGACGCCGACGGGTCCGCCGATCGGGTCCCACACCAGCACCGGCGACGAGGCCACGGCATCGGCGGCGGCATCGGGGGCGACATCGACGGCGAGGAGGACGTCTTCGGCGGCCAGCAACCGCACGCTGTCGTCGAGGACCTCGAAGGTGCCGACACCAGCCCGGCCACCGGTCGCGACCACGACGTGGACCCCCTCGACGCCGTGCTCGTCGAACATCGACGGGTCCACCGTCGACGACGTCCGGATCTCGACACCGAGCCGCTCGCACTCCTCGACGAGCCAGTCGGTGAACCTCGCGAAGCGCTCACGGCCCGGCAGCGACGCAGCGGTGCGTGCCGCGCCGCCCAGGTGGTCGCTCCGCTCGTGCAGGGTGACCCGGTGGCCGTCGAGCGCCGCGACACGGGCCGCCTCGAGTCCTGCGACACCCCCGCCAACGACCGTGACGGTCGAACCCGAACCGGTGGCGACGGCGTCATCTGCCGGAACCGGCGCGTCCTCGGTCTCGTGTCCGCTGCGCGGATCGACGACGCAGGTCACGATCGGGTTGCGGTTGTCACGCACCTGGCAGGTCTGGTTGCACAGCACGCACGGGCGGATGCGTCCCGGGTTCCCGGCGCGGAGCTTCGCGACGACCTCGGCATCGGCGATCTGCGCCCGGGTCATCTCGACCGCGTCGGCGACGCCGTCGGTGAGCGCCCGAGCCGCCATCTCGACGTCGACGATCGAGCCCTGTGCGACGACGGCGACGGCGTCGCCCGCCGCGGTGCGCACCGCGGTGCGCACCGACCGAGTGAGCTCGAGGTTGAACCCCGGCGGGGTGTGGCCGTCGGGCCGTGTGGCCCCGGCGGAGAAGATCGAACCGCGCACGACGGTCAGCAGGTCGACCCTCGGGCGGTCCCCCGCCAGCGCGGCACTGCCGGAACCGCCGGCGGCGAGGTCCGTGGCGATGGCCGGCGCTGCCTCGGGGGTGATGCCCGCCCACGGCGCGAGCTCGTCGCACGACAGCCGCAGCGCGACCACGGCGTCGGGTCCGACGGCGGCCCGCACCGCGGCGAGCACACGCCGGGCGAACAGCGTCCGGTCCTGTCCCCACTCGTCGTCACGCTGGTTGGTGAGCCCCGACAGGAACTGGCGCACGAGCGAGAACTGCCCGGCGTTGACCTCGACGCCGGAACAGCCGGAGTCCATCGCGAGGCGCGCGGCTGCGGCGAACCCGTCGATCACCGCCTCGATGTCGTCGGCCTCCATCCACTTGGGGACCTCACGGGTGTTGACCTCCGGGACACGGCTCGGTGCCCAGAGCTCGCGTTGGGACCAGTGCGAGGTGCCCTGCCCGCCGCTGTGGCCGAGTGCTGCGAGGACGACGGTGCCGTGCGGGGAGCAGGCCTCGACGACCGCCGACCAGCCCGGCCCGCAGTCCGACGCGAGCGGTGCCCGCTCGAGCGGCCAGTCCGACGGGTGCACCGACGCCTCCTCGACGACGATCACGCCGGCCCCACCCCGGGCCCGCCGCTCGTAGTAGGCGACGTGGCGTTCCGAGATCGCCCGACCACGTCCCAGGTTCGTCTCGTGCGGGCCGAGCACGACGCGGCTCGGCGCGGTGACGGGTCCGATCGTGAGGGGATCGAGCAGCGACGACATCAGCCCGCCATGCTGCCCCACGCCCGGGGCAGGAACCGAACCCAAACCCAAACCCGCCCCTCCCGAACTCGGCACGTCTCACGTCGAATATCGACGTGAGACGTTCTCGGTACGAGGTCCTCAGAGCGTTCGGGCCAACAGGAGCCCGTCGCCGACGTTGACGAGGACCGCGTCGACACGGTCGTCGGCGGCGACGAGGTCGTTGACCGCCATGATCGCCCGGGTGTTGTCGTCCTCCGACGGGTCGAGCACAGCGCCGGAGTACAGCGAGTTGTCGAACACGATCAGCCCACCCACTCGCATCCGCTCCAGGACGAGCTCGTAGTAGGTCCGATACGACGGCTTGTCGGCGTCGATGAAGGCGAGGTCGACCGGTCGTGACGGGGTGAAGGCGGCGAGCGTGTCGGCCGCCGGTCCGATCACGACGTCGATGCGGTCCGCGACGCCGGCACGCTCCCAGTACGGTCGGCCGACCGAGACGTACTCATCGGTGATGTCGAAGCAGGTGAGGTGGCCACCGGGAACGAGCCCCTCTGCGATGCACAGGGCGGACAGGCCCGTGAAGGTGCCGACCTCGACCGCCTCAGCGGCCCCGATCAGGCGGGCGAGGAACGTCAGGAGCGGTCCCTGCTCGGGGGAGATCTGCATGATCGACCACTCGCCGGCGGCGGCCCGGGTGGCCGCGACCAGTTCACGGTGCACGTCGGTACGCGGGATCGAGTGCGCCAGCAGGTACTCGATGAGGTCGTCGGTGACGGTGATCCCCTTGCCAGCCATGTCAGCGGACCTCAGGAGTGTCGCGCGCCGCGCCGGCGCGGTGTCCGGAGCGTGACCGGCGACGGGACCGGCACGCCCGGTCGTGTGTGATCGCCCGACGGCGTCGGCACGACACGGGCACCCGCTGCGGTCCGGGCTCCGATCGCGTCGAGCAGTGGCTCGGCGTGTCCGTGCACGCACTCGGGGTCAGGATCGTCGAGCTCGAGACCGACGAAGAACTTCGACGCCATGCATCCGCCCTGACACGCGTCGTAGCTGCCGCAGCTCGCGCAGGCGCCGGGGCTCTCCGGCTCGCGCAGGGACGTGAACAGGTCCGACTCACGCCACACCCGGGTGAACCCGCCGGGGTCGCGGACGTTGCCGGCGAGGAACTCGTCGTGGATCACGAACGGGCAGGCGTACACGTCACCGACCGGATCGATGAGGCACACGACGCGCCCAGCACCGCAGAGGTTCAACCCCGGCAACGGATCGCCGAGCGCTGACAGGTGGAAGAACGAGTCGCCGGTCAGCACGTCGTCGCGGGCGACCAACCAGTGGTACAGGTCCCGTTGCTGGGCCTGCGTCGGGTGCAGATCGTGCCAGGTGTCCGCGCCGCGACCCGACGGCCGGAGGCGGGTGACGCGAAGCTGTGCGCCGTAGGCATCCGCGAGGGTCTTGAACCCGTCGAGCTGGTCGACGTTGTGGCGGGTGACGACGAGGCTGATCTTGAACGGACCGAACCCGGCATCGGCGAGGTGGTCCATCGCCCGGCGGGCCGCCGCGTAGGACCCCTCACCGCGGATCAGGTCGTTGACCCCTGCGTCGGCTCCGTCGATCGAGATCTGCACGTCCAGGTAGTCCATGCCGGCGAGTCGCCGTGCTGTGTCGGCGTCGATGAAGGTGCCGTTGGTGGAGAACTTCACCCCGACCCGGTGGTCGATGGCGTGTTCGACGATCGGGAAGAAGTCCGGCCGCAGCATGGGTTCGCCACCGCCGATGTTCACGTAGAACACCTGGAGGCGCTGCAGCTCGTCGACGACCGCGAAGCACTCCTCGGTGGACAGCTCGCGCGGGTCACGTCGACCCGAGCTCGACAGGCAGTGCACGCAGCTCAGGTTGCAGGCGTAGGTGAGCTCCCAGGTCAGGCAGATCGGGGCGTCCAGACCCTCCTTGAACTCCTCGACCAGCGATCGGGACGCGGTCGGCGGCTGGTGGACGACGGCGGGACGCGCCGTGGCTTCCGGCGCCACGATCGCCTCAGGCGGCACGATCGCCTCCGGCGTCGGCGAGCATGTGGGAGTCGCGCAAGGACCCGAGCGCGCGCAGGAAGCTGTCCCACCTCGTCTCGTCGACACCGGCGTCGACGAGGCACTCGCCGACCGAGCGCTCACCGTCGAGGGCTTCGACGACGCGCACCAGGTCCGGGTGCTTGAGGAACGACAGCCTGCGGGTGTCGAAGCTGTAGGCGAGCGCGCCGAACCGCTCGGGCCGCAGGGAGACGGCGGGGTGCAGCACCAGGCGATCGGTCAGGGCGACCGGACGGGTCATGGAGAGGGCCCGATCAGACAAGCGTGACGGACCGGCTCAGTAGACGCCGCACATGCCGTCGATCGAGACCTCCTCGACCAGCAGCTCGTCGACGACGAGGGTGGCCTCCTCCGCACCTCCCTCGTCAGAGGCGTCGGAGGCGTCGCTGACATCGACGGTCTCGGTGGTCTTCGTGTCGATCGGCATGACTGCTCCTCAGGTGCGGACTCCGCCAGATCGTACCCGTCCCCGGGTGGCCGTCCGTCTGGGACGGAGCTCTGTCCGCTGTCACAGCCGTGCAGGACGATGTCCGCCACGGGAGACCCCGGATCGGTGCCGTGTGGCGCCCACCGTTGACGGACACCACTCGGGAGACCACCATGACCATCGATGACGCTGCACGCCTGCACCTCTATGAGCGGGCCCGCAGCACCTGGGGAGCAGAGGCCGCGGACACGCTCATGAACGCCATCCCGTCCACCACCGACCATCTCGCCACCCGAGAGGATCTCGCGAACCTCCGAGCGGAGATGCACCGGTCGGTCTCATCGAGCACGAGGACCATCGTGTTCGCGATGATCGCCAGCAACGCCACCCTCGTCGGCCTCGTCCTCGCGGCTGTCCGTCTGGGCTGACGACGCCTCCCAGCACCTGATCCTGCTCCCGGGCACCGAGGTCGACACCGAGGGATAGAGTCCCCCGCGCGGGTGCTGTGTGCCCGCCGACCACACGAGCGCAGGGGGTTCTCCATGCCGACCACGACCCGAGCAGCCGTCCTCTGGGGACACCACCAGGACTGGAAGATCGAGGAGGTGGAGCTCGACGACCCGGGTCCGGGTGAGGTGCTCGTCAAGACCGCGTACGCCGGCATGTGCCACTCCGACGAGCACGTCGTGGCCGGCGACATGCTCGTCCCGCACTTCCCGTTCATCGGCGGCCACGAGGGCTCCGGCGTCGTCGAGGTGGTCGGTGCCGGTGTCGACACCGTCGCGCCCGGCGACCACGTCGCCATGTCGTTCGTGCCGAGCTGCGGACGCTGCAAGTGGTGTTCGACAGGTCGCCAGAACCTGTGCGACCTCGGCTCCAAGCTGTTCGACCTCCAGATGATCACCCGGGAGCCCGGCAGCGTCTCGCACCGCCTCGGTGACACCGAGGCAGCCCGCTTCGCACAGGTGGGTTCGTTCTCCGAGCACCTCCTCGTCAGCCAGGACTCGCTGGTGAAGATCGAACCGGACCTCCCGCTCGACGTCGCGGCGCTCGTGTCGTGCGGCGTCGCGACCGGATGGGGTTCCGCGGTGTACCGGGCGAACGTCCGCTCCGGTGACACCGTGGCCGTCATCGGCGTCGGCGGCGTCGGCATCAACGCCGTGCAGGGTGCCGCGCTGTCGGGGGCCAAGCACGTCATCGCCATCGACCCGGTCGAGTTCAAGCGCGAGAAGGCGATGGAGATGGGCGCGACCCACACCTACTCCTCCATCGAGGAGGCGCAGCTCGCCGTCCCTGACCTCACGTGGGGCGACATGTGCGACGCCGTCATCCTCGTGCCGGGCGTCGTGACCGGCGACATGATCGAACCGGCGCTCAGCCTCACCGCCAAGGGCGGGACGTTGGTGGTGACGGCGATCGGCAACATGCTCCAGACCGAGACGGCGCTCAACCTGTTCATGCTGTCGATGCTCAACAAGACCGTCGCCGGCACGATCTTCGGCTCGGGCAACCCCCGGGCCGACATCCCGAAGCTTCTGTCCATGTACCGCGAAGGCACGATCAAGCTCGACGAGCTGATCACCAACCGCTACCCGCTCGAGGACGTCAACCGCGGCTATCAGGACATGCGCGACGGCAAGAACATCCGCGGGGTCATCGACTTCACGTGACCGACACGACCGACCCCGCTGTCCGCTCGGGGCCAGAGCTGCTTCGCCGCCTCACGACACGTGTCGTGGGGCGGCGTCGCGAGTTGGAGTCGATCGTCGCGGCGCTCGCGGCGGACCGGCACCTGCTCCTCGAAGGCCCTCCTGGCACCGGGAAGTCGACGGTGCTGCGAGCTGTCGCCGAGGAGTCCGGGCAGGGCTTCGAGTTCGTCGAGGGCAACGCCGAGCTGACCCCGGCACGCCTCCTCGGCACCTTCGACCCGGCAGCGGTGCTCAGCGAGGGGTACTCCCCCGACGTCTTCGTCGACGGACCGCTCGTGAGCGCGCTCCGCGACGGCTCGCTGCTCTACATCGAGGAGATCAATCGGATCCCGGAGGAGACCCTCAACGTGCTCATCACCGTGATGAGCGAGGGTGAGCTCCACGTCCCACGGCTCGGACACGTCGGCGCCTCGCCGGGGTTCCGGCTGGTCGCCGCGATGAACCCCTTCGACGCCGTCGGCACCGCCCGCATCGCGTCGGCGGTCTACGACCGGGTGTGCCGGCTGGCGATGGGGTACCAGACCGCGGCCGAGGAGGCGCTCATCGTCGCTGCCGCGTCACCCGAGGCCGCTTCGACGGTCGGGACGAACGGCGTGACCGACGCGGTCGCGATGGTGCGGGACAGCCGGGACCACCCCGACATCCGCACCGGTTCGTCGGTCCGGGGTGCGATCGACTTCGCGCTCGTCACCTGTGAGCTGGCGGCGTTGCGCGACCGGCCGGTGCTCGATCCGGCCGTCACGCTCGACGCCGCGCTGCTCGCGCTGTCGGGACGGATCCGACTGCGCGAGGGGTCGTCGCGCAGCGCCGAGGACGTGGTCACCGAGCTGTGGGACCGCCACTTCGCTCAGGTCGACGGCAAAGACGGCGACCGCGACGAGGAGGCTGAGGGGGCTGACGCCTCCGACGGTCCCGTTCCGGGAAAAGCCTGACCCCGCCGCCCGGTGGGGACGGGACCGGCGAGGACGATGTCAAGGAGGGCGACGACGCCCGCGAAGCCGTCGCCGACGCGGGCCGACGTTCGATCTCGCGTCGCGAGCTCTCACGCCACGACCGGTTCGGGGAGGTGTCTCCGGAGGTCGGGGTCCTCGACGAACAGGCCTTCGCCGAGGTCATGGAAGCCGACGCCGACGAAGCGCTGTCGCTGCTCGCTGATCTGACCGCTGCGACCGACGAGCGGCTTCGGTCCCTCGCCCGCCTCCTCGCCGGGCGCATCATCGTCGAGATCGGACGCACCGGCAGCGAACGACGGCGTGGCGTGGGCCGGTTGCGCCGCGCGCCGCTGCGCGACGCGGACGGCGACATCGACCTGGACGCCTCGCTCGATGCGATCGCCTCCGCGCGTGCCGGCGTGGTGACGGGAGAGGACCTCCAGGTCCGGACATGGCAGCTCCCCGCAACCGCGGTGTGCCTGCTCGTGGACCGGTCGGGCTCCATGATGGGCGACCGTCTGGCCACCGCTGCCGTGGCCGCGTGCGCCGTGCTGTTCCGCGCGCCGCTCGACTGCTCCGTCGTCGCGTTCGCCGAGGACGCCGTCGTGGTCAAGGCACAGGACGAGCTCCGCCCCGCCGAGGACGTCGTGTCCGACCTGTTGCGCCTCCGTGGCTTCGGCGTCACCGATCTCGGTCAGGCACTGAGGGTGGCTGCGGCGCAGCTCGCCCGATCCACGGCCGGTCGACGGGTGACGCTGCTGTTGTCGGACTGCCGCGCCACAGCGGGGGGCGACCCCCTGCCCCACGCCGCCGGTGCCCACGAGCTCGTGGTGCTGGCACCGCAGGGCGACACCGCGGACGCGGAGGCGTTCGCCGACGTGCTCGGCATCCGCTGGACCGAGCTGGCCGGACCGACCTCGGTCCCCGACGCGATCGCGCGGGTGCTCGTCGGCTGACCCACCCCACGCACCGACACCGGCGCCCACGCACCCCCGAACTCGGGTCACCAGACACCCCATACGGGTGCGCGAACCGACCCGAGTACGGGAGGGGCGGGATCGAACGGCGGTGGTTCGGAAGACGGGGTCGAGGGCTAGTCGACGGGGTCGTACGAGTCGGCGAGCTCGCGGAGGTCCTTCTTGGAGATCTTGCCGAGCTCGGCGGTCGGGAGCTCCTCGACGAAGTACACCGCCCGGGGCACCTTGAAGTCCGCCAGGTTCGTCCGGCAGTGCTCGAGGATCTGCGCCGCCGCCGCATCCTCGTCGAGATCCGCTGCTGCCTTGATGGCGAAGGCCACCGGCACCATGTCGAGGCGCTTGTGGGTCTTGGCGACCACGGCGATGTCGGCGAGCGGCACACCGGAGGCTCGGATCGCGTCCTCGACCTCGCGGGCCGACACGTTCTCACCACCGACCTTCAGCGCGTCCTTGTCGCGGTCGCAGTAGCGGATGTTGCCGTCCTCCAACAGCATCACGATGTCGCCGGTGCGCGCCCAGCCGTCGGGGGTGAAGAACTTCTCGTTCGCCTCGTCGTTGCGGAAGTACTCCAGGCACACCGACACACCCCGGATGCCCCGGATCCACAGCTCGCCCATCTCGCCGACGCCGGCGAGCGAGCCGTCCTCGGCGACGATCAGCATCTCGTAGCCGGGCGACACCTTCCCCATCGCCATCTCCGGGTACTGCTCCCACGGGTTCGAGTGGACACAGTGCGTGACGAGCTCGGTCATGCCGTACGCGGCGATCACCTTCATGCCCATCATCTGGTCGAGCACACCCATGATCAGCCCGAACACCCCGACCTTGACCGTGTGGTGCTCGGGGATGCCCTGCTCGAACGCGGTCTGGATGACGAACGGCAACAGCGAGATGTGGGTGACGGAGTACTTCTCGATGACCGGCCAGAACCCGCTTGCGGAGAACTTGGGCTGCAGCACGACGGTGCCACCGACGCCGAGGATCGACCAGA
>CAYSCB010000095.1:0-9655 GCA_964429335.1 uncultured Aquihabitans sp. | reverse complement strand
TGTAGTCGACCTGCTGGGTCCACACGCACGGGCCGATGTCGGCGTCGCGGATGCCTGCTTCCTCCCAGAGCTCGCGTCGGACGGCGGTCTCGATGTCCTCGCCGTGGTCGACGCCGCCGCCGGGGATCTCCCACCAGCCGCCAGGGGTGCGTCCGGCGGGGTCGCGGCCCTCGATGAGCAGCACGCGGTCCTGCGGATCGAACACCAGGACCCGTGCCGCCCGTCGGCGTGGTCCTGGCGTCGGCGTCATGTGCCCAGCGTAACCACCGGCCCGAGCGCGACGCTGCCGGGCCGGGAGTGGGCGAGACTCCGTCGCGTGGATCAGGGGTGGCGGATCGAGCACCGGCGGGGAACCGCGCAGGAGCTGCACGACCTCGCCGCGTCCGAACCGGTCGAGGGCAGAGCGGTGATCGTCCAGGAGGTGGTCGCACCCGCGATCGTGCTGGGCAGCACGCAGCGCGTGGAGGATGTCGACGTCGTGGCAGCGACGGAGGCGGGAGTGGACGTCGCCCGGCGGCGTTCCGGTGGGGGAGCCGTGCTGTTGCGTCCCGGTGATCACGTGTGGGTCGATCTCGTCATCGGTGCACAGGACCCGCTCGCTGACAGCGACGTCGGGCGTGCAGCGTGGTGGGTGGGTGAGGTGTTCCGTGAGGCGCTCGGCCTCGCCGGTGGTGCCGTGGGCGGCGACGCCGTGGTGCACCGTGGCGGCGTGAGCGACCGCGACCTCGCCCGGGTGGCCTGCTTCGCGGCCGTCGGTCCCGGTGAGATCACCGTCGACGGGCGCAAGGTGCTCGGCGTCTCGCAGCGTCGCAGCCGGGCGGGAGCCCGGTTCCAGTGCGTCGTCCATCGCAGCTGGGATCCGCAGCTCCTGTTGGTGCTGCTGTCGCCGGCGTCGGTGTCGCAGAACCGGTTGCGCTCCGCGTTGATCGGCCGGGTGGCCGCCGCGGCGGGGCCGGAGTGGGACGTGGTGGAGGACCTCGTCCCCGCACTCCCGTAGCCCATCCTCGTCGACCTTGCCGGCGCTCGACCTTGCCGGCGCTCGACCGTGCCGGCGCTCGACCGTGCCGGCGCTCAACCTTGCCGTGGCGTGGCCGCTCACGGGACACCAGTCGCTCGATTCGCGCGGATCGCGCGAATTACACCGCTGTAAACGTTGTTTCCGTGGGGCGCAGTGGAATAGGGTGGTTCGAAGTGGAGGAAAGGGGGGCATCGAGGCTCTCCTGGGCACGATGTCGATCACGCCCGTTCCCCCGGTCGAACCAGCAGGCAGCGCACCGAACCCGGAGCGGGTGTGGACTTCTACGGCACCTTCGAGCACCGCATAGACGGCAAGGGTCGTCTCGTGCTGCCGTCGACGTTCCGGTCCGCCTTCGCCGGCGGGGGGATGGCGGCGTTGATCGAGGACTACGCCGCGCTGTTCACCCGCGAGGAATGGGACATCTACCGGCGCAGGATCGAGTCGTCGGGCAACTTCACGAGGGAGGACCTCCGCTGGTTGTTCTCGATCGCGTCGCCGTTCGAGCCGGACAACCAGAACCGGATCTCACTGCCTCCGAAGCTGCGCCAGCACACGGGGCTCGACCAGGACATCGCGCTCGTCGGATCCGTGCGGTACGTGGCGCTGTTCCCGAGCGAGGAGTGGGCCCGCCGAGAGGCGGCGATCGTTCGCCAGTCGGAGACCGGGACCTCGATCGCCGACAAGTTCCGGGGACTGGACTTCCTGTGATCCGACGTTCCACGGAGTCGACCACCTCCGGAGCCGGAGCCGGAGCCGATGGCCGATGAGGGCAGCGCGTCCACGTCGGACCGGGACGGTGCCGCGTTCGTGCACGCCCCGGTCATGGTCGATCTCGTCGTGGAGCTGCTGCAGGCCGTCCCCGACGGGATCTACCTCGACGCCACGCTCGGCGGAGGCGGCCACGCCGAGGCACTCCTCGACGCCCACCCCGGGTTGCGCCTCCTCGGCGTCGACCGTGACGACGCTGCGATCGCCGCGGCGAGCCGCCGGCTCGCCCGCTTCGGCGACCGCGTCGAGGTCGTGCGATCCGAGTTCTCCGACCTGGAGCGGATCGTGAACGAGCACCGGCGCTCGCACGCCGGACGACGAATCGATGAACCGACAGACACCGAAGGAGTCACCGCCGTGCTGTTCGACCTGGGAGTCTCGTCACCGCAACTCGACCGACCCGAGCGTGGCTTCTCGTACCGGAGCTCGTCGCGGCCCGACATGCGCATGGACCGGAGACAGACGCTGTCGGCGATGGACGTCGTGAACGACTACACCTTCCCGCAGCTCGCCCGGGTCATCGAGACCTATGGCGAAGACCGGTTCGCCGGACGCATCGCCCGGGCGATCGTCGACGCCCGCCCGATCCGCGACACGGTGCAGTTGGCCGAGGTCATCCGCGACGCCGTACCCGCGGCGGCCAGACGCCGGGGTGGCCATCCGGCCAAGCGGACCTTCCAGGCGATCCGCATCGAGGTCAACCGCGAGATGGACCAGCTCGCCGATGCGCTCGACGACGCGATGGCGGTGCTCGCTCCGGGCGGTCGGATGGTCGTGATGTCCTACCACTCGCTCGAGGACCGAGCAGTCAAGCGGGCGTTCCACGACGCCGCGAGCGGGGGGTGCACCTGCCCGCCGGGTCTGCCGTGCGTGTGCGGAGCGACCCCGACGGTCCGCCTGCTCAAACGGGGTGCGTGGAAGGCGGACGCCGCGGAGATCGCCGCGAACCGACGCGCCGAGAGCGTGCGCATCCGTGCCGTCGAGGCCATCCCGGAGTCCGCGTGACCGCCATCGGTTCCGCCATCGGTTCCGCCGTCGCCCGCCCGGTCCGCGAGCACGCCGCCCGCCTCCGCCTGGTACCGCCGACGACGCGTCGCAGCCGCGGCTGGCAGGCGACCGTCCTGATGTGCGTCGTGGGCTTCTTCGCAGCGCTCGTCATGTCGGTGGCCATCCAGGGACAGCGGATCGCGTTGCAGGAGCAGGCCGACCGGATCGCCCACCGGACCGCACAGGCCCGTGACCGCAACCGCTCGTTGCGCATCGAGGTCATCCAGGCGGAGTCACCCGAGCAGGTGCTCGGTGCTGCCCGGAGCGCCGGCCTGGTCGACCCGGGGCCGGTCGCACTCATCCCTGCGGTCGTGATCACCCCGCCGGGGACCTGATGGGCGGTCCGCGTGGTCGTCGGAACCCGGCCGGGGAGCGGGCGAGGACCCGTCAGCGTCTCTGGGCGATGGTCGGGGTGTTCGGCGTGCTCGCGCTGCTGCCGTTGGTGAAGCTCGTCGGCGTCCAGTTCACCGATGCGTCCACGATCGCGGCCAAGGGCCTGGAGCAACGGCAGCGGACGGAGTCGATCCCGGCGCTGCGAGGGTCGATCCTCGATCGCAACGGCGTCGAGCTGGCGGTGTCGGTCCCGTCGCGTACCGTCGCCGTCAGCCGGCCCGCCCTCGCGAAGGTCGGCATCAACGAGGATTCGATGCTCCGGGAGTTCGCCACCACCCTCGCCGGGCTCCTCCACGTCGATCCCGCTCCGGTGATCAAGACCTTGCTCGCATCGAAGCCGTCGGCCCGCTGGGTGATGGTCGCCCGCTACGTCGACCCCGCACTCGTCGCCGCGGCGGTGGAGGCGCTCAGGAACAAGGACATGGATGGCGTGCTCATGTCCGACGAGACCTCCGAGCGTGTCCACCCGGGCGGCGACTCCGGCCTCCGTGTCATCGGCACCGTCGGTCCGGACGGTCCGGGTCCGCGGGCGGGCATCGAGGCCCAGTTCGACGACACGCTGCGCGGGACGCCGGGACGCGAGCTCGTCGAGCGAGGGACCGGTGGTGAGACGATCGCCGGCAGCGAGCGTGTGGTGACCGCACCCCGACAGGGCCGTGACGTCCAGCTCACCCTCGATCGCACCCTCCAGTACGAGACGGAGCAGATCCTGTCGAAGGGTTCGATCAACGCTCGTGCCGCGGGCGGCATCGCGATCGTCGGCCGGCCGTCGACCGGTGAGCTGCTCGCGGTGGCCGGCGTCGAACGGAACCCCGACACCGGGGCGATGGAGCTGTCGCAGCGGCCGCTCGCGCTCTCGAACGCCTACCAGGCGGGGTCGGTGTTCAAGCTGGTCACCACCGCTGCCGCCTATGAGGCGGGGGTGATCGATGACAACTCGACCTTCTCGGTGCCCGGGTGGATCCAGGTCGCCGACCGGAAGTTCTCCGACCACGACCCGCACCCCACGAAGCAGATGAGCGTCGATGAGATCGTGGCCGACTCCTCCAACGTGGGCACCATCAGGATCGAGCAGGCGCTCGGGGCCGAGAAGCTGCACCGGGCGCTCGTCGACTTCGGGTTCGGCCGCCGATCGGTGCTGGGTCATCCGGCGGAGAGCGCCGGTTTGCTGCCCGATCTCTCCACGTGGACCGAGCCGGATGCCGCAGCGGCCGCGATCGGATCGTTCCAGTCGACCACCGTGTTGCAGCTGTGGTCGGCCTACAACGTGATCGCGAACCAGGGTGTCTACGTGCCGCCGCGGCTCGTCGAGGGCACCCTGAACGCCAGCGGTCGTCTCGACGTGGCGCCGGCGGCACAGACACGTCGGGTGGTCTCCGCCACCACCGCGGCGCGGGTCGGTCGTGCCCTGCAGGCCGTCGTGCGCAACGGCACCGGCCGGCAGTGGGACATGCCGGGCTACCCGGTCGCGGCCAAGACCGGCACCGGCAGGATGCCGAGTCCGGAGCACGTGGACTCGAAGGACGCCTACGTCTGGAGCGACGGCCGCTACCACTACGTGACGACCTTCGCGGGGTACTTCCCGGCCGACCGGCCGCAGGTGTCGATCACCGTGATGGTCTTCGACACCGCGCCGGGCTCCTCCGGTGCGGCCACCGCCGGCCCGGTCTTCAGCGATCTGGCGCACCTCGCCATCCGGGAGCTGTCGATCCCACCCGCAGCCGACGCGACGACCGACCCGTCGACCGGTCCGGGCCGGGCCGGTCCGGTCCGCTCGGTGCCTGCCGTCGCCGCGCCCGACGCCACCGACGCCGCTTCCGCTCCGTCGTCGGAGCGCCCGTCGGTCACCCGGCCCTCCACCCGTTCGGCGGTCCGGTCGACCACGATGGCGGGATCCACCACCGGCCGGACGTCGGGGAACGGTTGAACGACGTGACGACATCCGCCGATGCGGTGACGGAAGGAGCGGGAGGCGTGGGTGAGGTGACGGCGACGATCGGCAGCCTCGTCGACCGCCTCGGTGCCCGAGTGCTCGACCTCGGGCCCCAGCAGGAGTCGCTCGCCGTCACCTCGGCGACCCATGACTCCCGGCGCGTCACCGGAGGCTCGCTGTTCTGCTGCGTCGCCGGCAGCCGGACCGATGGCCACGCCCATGCGCCCGACGCGGTGGCCGCCGGTGCGGTCGCGCTCCTGGTGGAACGCCACCTCGAGCCTGCCCTCCTGGGGCGGCGGGTCCCACAGCTGCTGGTCGGTGACGTCCGTGCCTCGATGGCTCTCGCTGCCGTCGAGGTCTACGGCCATCCTGCCGACCGGCTTCGCACCGTCGCGGTCACCGGGACGAACGGCAAGACGACGGTGGTGTCCACCGTCGCCCATGTGCTGCGCAGCGCCGGTCGTGACGTCGGGGTGATCGGCACGTTGACCGGAGCGAGGACCACCCCCGAGTCGACGGACCTCCAGGCGGATCTGGCCCGCATGGTCGGCGAGGGCGTCACCGACCTCGCGATGGAGGTGTCCTCGCACGCGCTCGCCCTGCACCGCGTCGACGCGATGACCTTCGACGTGGCGGTGTTCACCAACCTCGGTCGGGACCACCTGGACTTCCACGGGAGCCCGGAGGCGTACTTCGCGGCGAAGGCGATGCTGTTCGAACCCGGACGCTCGCGACGTGGCGTCGTCGACGTCGACGACGTGCACGGTCGACTCCTCGTGGACGCAGCCGGTCCGGGTCAGCAGATGGTGCCGGTCACCCTCGCGGACGCGGGTGAGATCCGTAGCGATGGCGCCGGGTCCAGGTTCGAGTGGCGGGGACGGTCGGTGTCGTTCCCGATGCCCGGGCGCCACAACGTCGCCGACGCGCTGCTCGCTGCGGAGGCCTGTGCCGCCGTCGGCGTCGCCGAGGACGTCATCGTCGACGCGCTCGCCTCGACGCCGACGGTCCCCGGCCGGTTCGAACCGATCGATCGCGGCCAGGACTTCGCGGTGGTGGTCGACTTCGCCCACACCCCTGACGCGCTGGAGCAGGTGCTGCTCACAGCCCGTGAGATCGCGTCCGGCTCGGTGATCGTCGTGTTCGGCTGCGGCGGTGACCGGGACCGTGAGAAGCGCCCCCGGATGGGAGAGGTCGCCTGCCGACTGGCCGACGTCGTCGTCATCACCGACGACAACCCTCGATCCGAGGATCCCGCGAGCATCCGCGAGGCGATCCGTTCCGGGTGCGCGCGGGAACCGCTCGTGGTGGGGGACCGCCGCAGCGCGATCCGCACGGCGCTGGCCGCAGCGACCAGCGGTGACGTCGTGGTCGTCGCCGGCAAGGGCCACGAACGGGGCCAGGACACCGGCGGCGTCGTCCGCCCCTTCGACGACCGGGACGTCACCGCCGAGCTCCTCGACGAGCGGGGCCCGGAGGTCGGGACGTGATCCGGCTCCTGCTCGCCGCGGGGATCTCCACGCTCGTCGCCCTGGTGGGCACGTGGTTGCTGATCACCGCCCTCACCCGACGCCGCATCGGCCAGCCGATCCACGAGGACGTCCCCGAGGGTCACACGGTCAAGGCGGGCACCCCGACGATGGGGGGCATCGCGATCGTCGTCGGCGGTCTCGCCGGCTACGTCGCGTCGAACGTGTACGACGGCGTGTTCACCTGGACCGGGTTGGCGACGATGGCGGCGATCGTGGGCGCCGGCGTGGTCGGGTTCCTCGACGACTGGATCAAGATCGCGAACGAGCGCAACCTCGGGCTGAGCAAGCGATCGAAGACCCTCGGCCTGCTGGTGGTCGCCGTCGGCTTCGCTGCCGTCATCCTGTGGCGCACCCACGTCCACACGACGATCAGCTTCGGTCGCTACAACGACATCGGCTGGACGCTCGGCAAGTGGGTCTGGGTGCTGTGGGCCGTGCTGGTCATCTTCGGCTCCTCGAACGCCGTGAACCTCACCGACGGCCTCGACGGACTGGCCGCCGGCACCAGCATCCTCGTCTTCGCCGCCTACGTGGTCATCGGCTACTGGATCTTCCGCCACCCGGGGATCTACGAGATCAACGTCGGCCTCGACCTCGCGGTCGTGGCCGCGGCGATGATGGGAGCCTGCGCCGGCTTCCTGTGGTGGAACGCCGCGCCGGCCAAGATCTTCATGGGTGACACCGGTTCGCTGGCGATCGGGACCGGTCTCGCGGCGCTGGCGTTGAGCAGCTCGACGGTCGTCCTGCTCCCCGTGCTCGGGCTGATCTTCGTCATGGAGACCGCGTCGGTGATCATCCAGGTGGCGTCGTTCCGCACGACCGGTCGTCGGGTGTTCCGGATGGCGCCGATCCACCACCACTTCGAGCTGCTCGGCTGGCCCGAGACCACCGTGATCATCCGCGGATGGATGGTCACCGGAGCGACGGTCGCGATCGGCCTCGGTCTGTTCTACCGGGAGTTCATCCGGGCGGGAGGGCTCGCATGAACGTCGACGGGCGCCTGCTGCTGCACGGGCTCGGGGTCACCAACGCCGCCGCGGCGCGTGCTGCGGTCGCGCACGGCGTCGAGGTCGTCCTCTCCGACGACCGGGACCTGCCCGGTGCGTCGCAGCTCGCGGCCGAGCTCGACGCACCGCTGCACCTCGTGCCGTCGCCGGCGGAGATGGAGGCGCTCATCGGGTCCGTCGACGCGGTCGTGCCCGCACCGGGTCTGCCCGAGGCGCATCCGCTGTTCGCGCTGGCGGCGCGCCGTGGCCGCCCGGTGCTGAGCGAGTTCGACCTCGCTGCGGCGTGGGACGACCGGCCGCTGCTCGCGGTCACCGGGACCAACGGCAAGACGACGGTCACCACGCTCGTCACGCTCATGTTGGAGCGGTCGGGGATGCGCGCTGCGGCGGTCGGCAACCTCGACACGCCCCTGGTCGAGGCGATCGCCGATCCCGACATCGAGGTGTTCGTCGTCGAGGCGTCGTCGTTCCGCCTGGCCCACAGCCGCCGCTTCGCTCCGATCGTGGCGACCTGGCTGAACTTCGCGGCCGATCACCTGGACGTGCACCGCGACGTCGACGCCTACCGGTTGGCCAAGGCGCGCATCTGGCGTGACCAGGGAGCCGGTGACGTCGCCGTCGCTGCTGCGGAGGACCCGGTGGTCGACGCAGCCACCACGGCCCGGGTCGCACTCGCCGCTGCGGAGGAGGAGCCGGCGCCGACGATCGTGCGCTTCGGCCTCGCGCCGGTGGTCGACGGGCGTGAGGTGCACTACCACCAGCGAGGCGACGTGCTGGTCGGCCCCACGACACAGGGCGGTCACCTCGAGGAGCTCGTCCGGGTCGATCGGATGTGGTCCGCGCTGCCGCATGACCGTTCGAACGCTCTCGCCGCGGCCGCGACCGCGCTGGCCGGGGGTGCGACGCTCGAAGGCGTCCGAGCGGCGCTCGGCGAGTTCCGGGGGCTGCCGCACCGGGTGGAGCTCGTCGGGGAGCGCCACGGCGTCCGCTGGTACGACGACTCGAAGGCGACCGCTCCGCACGCCACGCTCGCAGCCCTCGCCGGCTTCGACTCCGTCGTGCTCGTCGCCGGTGGCCGCAACAAGGGCCTCGACCTGCACGAGTTGCGCGCCGGGACGCGACACGTCCGCGCGGTCGTCGGCATCGGCGAGTCCGGGCCCGAGGTCGTGGAGGCGTTCTCGGATCGCCCGACCCGCGTCGCCGCCTCGATGCAGGACGCTGTCCTCGCTGCGGCATCCCTGGCACGACACGGCGACGTCGTCCTGTTGTCGCCCGCCTGTGCGTCGTTCGACTGGTACGGGTCCTACGCCGAGCGTGGCGACCACTTCTCACGCCTCGTCCGTGAGCTGGTGCTCGAATCCGGAGGGGACACGCCGTGACCGCCGTCAGCGGTGGAACCCGTCGCACGACGCGGGGTGCCCGGTCGGTCGCCGGCCGACGTTCCACGAAGGTCCACGTGACCCAACGGGGACCGAGCCCGCAGGCGGTCGTCGTCGTGACCGTCGCCCTGCTCTGCGGGCTCGGACTCGTGATGGTGTACTCGGCCTCGTCGGTCACCGCTGTGCGCACGATGGGTCACAGCTGGGCGGTCGTCGCCCGCCAGGCGGTGTGGCTCACCATCGGCGTCGGTGCCGCGTGGGCCGCGTCGCGGGTGCCGCTGCGCGTGTGGCGCGACCGGGTCGCGCTGCCGCTCCTGTTGGTGTCGGTCGCGGCGCTGGGCTACGTCGCGCTCGGGGTGTTCGCGCACAAGCTGACCGGCCAGTCGCTCCCGTTCGTGATGACCGTGAACGGCGCCACGAGGTGGATCGGTGCGGGGAGCATGCAGTTCCAGCCGTCTGACCTCGCGAAGCCGGCGCTCATCCTGTGGCTGGCGTCGCTGCTGTCCGAGCGTGGTCGTGACCTCCGGAGCTGGGCCGGGCTCCGGCCGGTGCTGGTGTGGACCGGCATCACCTGCGGCCTC
>CAYSCB010000094.1:0-9773 GCA_964429335.1 uncultured Aquihabitans sp. | reverse complement strand
CGACGATCCAGGTCGACCTGATGCTGCCGCAGCGCTTCGACCTCAGCTACATCGGCCCCGACGGCGACAAGCACCTCCCGGTGATGATCCACCGGGCCCTGTTCGGTTCGGTCGAGCGCTTCTTCGCCGTGCTGCTGGAGCACTACGCAGGGGCGTTCCCAGCCTGGTTGGCGCCGGTGCAGGCCAAGGTGCTGCCGGTTGCGGACGCGCACGACGACTACGCGCACGAGGTCGCGGCCGAGCTGCGCGGCCACGGGTTCCGCACCGAGGTGATCGGCGCGGACGAGACGCTCGGCAACCGGATCCGCCGCGCCAAGGGCGACAAGGTCCCGTACGTGCTCGTCGTCGGCGACGACGACGTGGCGCACCGCACCGTCGGGGTGAACCCACGGGCGAGGGAGGGAGAGAAGGGTGAGGTCGAGCGTGACGTCACCCTCGGCTCGTTCGTGCAGCGCCTCGGCGCGGATGTCGCGTCGAAGCGGTAGGCGGACCCCGACGATGCCGCTCGATCACCTCTGGGCCACCTGGCGCTCCGTCTACGTCACCGGAATCTCCGACACCCGAGCTCTCGACGATGCCGACGGACGTGCCAGCACCGACGACGGGGCTGTCGACGAGCGGTCGCTGTTCGAGAGGATCCTCGACGCACCCGGCACCGACGACGACAAGCAGATCGTGCTGCGGACCGAACGCTGCTTCGTGATCCTCAACCGCTACCCGTACACCTCCGGTCACCTGATGGTGCTGCCGCTGCGCGCGGTGGCGGACCTCGAGGACCTCGACCCCGGGGAGTTCGCCGAGATGTGGGCGCTCGTGCGTGACGCAGTGGTCGCGTTGAAGGCCGGTCTCGGCTGCGATGCGGTCAACGTCGGGATCAACCTCGGTGCCGCGGCCGGCGGGTCCCAGGCGGACCACCTGCACGTGCACTGCGTGCCGCGCTGGGTCGGTGACGCGAACTTCATGTCGGTCGCGGGGGAGACCCGGGTGCTGCCCGTGTCGCTCGACGAGGCGCGGGAGCGGGTTCGCGCCGCATGGCCTGCCGGAGGGTGAGCCGCATGGCCTGCCGGCGGGTGAGATGCACGGTGAGCCGCATGGCGAGCACCGGGCTTCTGGATCGGTGGTCCTGCCAACTACGGTCGGGCGCGTGACCGACGAGGAGACGAGATCCGGGAGCGACGGCGACTACGTCGACGAGCTCCCCGAGGACCTCGACGCCGCGGAGTTCGTCGGGCCGTACACGTTCCCGAACAACAACCGTCGACGCATCCCTGCAGCGATCTACCTCGTCCTCGGCGTGCTGTGCGTCGTGGCGTTCGCGGCGCCTCACGACGACAGCGCTCTCATCAACACCGGAACCCTCTGGGCCGGGGTGGGTCTGGTCGTCTTCGGCGCCTACGGCATGGTGGCCGGCTGGACCCTCGGCATCGACGAGTCCGAGGCGCTCATCGCAGCTGCGGGGGCGCTCGACTTCCCGGTCGGTCACGCCGCCGCACAGATGGCGTGGCGCGGATGGCTGTCGCGGCCAACCTGGCGAATCCTGTGCTACTCGGCGGAGGACCCTCCGAAGCGCCGGGCGATCGTGCTCGTCGACGGCGTCGCGGGTGAGGTGCTCGAGTTCTTCGCGGAGGACAACCCGGAGGACTGGTCCGACCTCGACGGCTCTCTGACAGCGTGAGCACCGCGACGGGATCGGGAGGCTCCTTCCCTTTTTGGCCCTGAGGGGTTACGGTGGGTGCTAACTCCAGTTAGCACCCACGCTGTCCACGTCCTGGGCGCCGCAGACCGGCGGCCCGCAGCGGGTGCAGAGACGAGGCTGCCTCTCATGTTCGACGGGAACTTCCGCACCCAGGTCGACGCCGCTGTGAAGCCGATCGGTCAGAGCATCAAGCGCATCGGCGTGACTGCCGACATGATCACCGCCGCCGGCATCGTGTTCGCCGTGGCTGCTGCGGTGGCGATCGGGGCCGGAGCGCTGAACCTCGGCCTGCTGCTGCTGGTGCTCACCGGCATCCCGGACCTCGTCGACGGGGCGGTCGCCAAGGCCTGGGGGACCGCGTCGCAGCGCGGTGCGTTCTTCGACTCCGTGTCGGACCGACTCACCGACGGCCTCCTGTTCGGTGGCGTCACCTGGTACCTCGTCAGCTCCGACGGCCGGCCCTGGGTCGTGCTGTTGCCGGTCGCCTGCTACGTGTCGGCGTCGCTGGTGTCCTACATCCGGGCCAAGGCCGACGCGCTCGGCCTGGACGGAAGCGGCGGCCTGGTCGAGCGCGCCGAGCGGTTCATCCTCCTCGCTGTCGGGCTCCTGTTCCCGCAGCTCCTGCTCGTGGTGCTCGCCGTGATCGTCGTGTTGAACATGATCACCGCGGGGCAGCGGTTCGTGAAGGTCTGGAACCAGGCCGCAGCGCCCCCGAAGGCGCTGTCGGACCGTCGCCGTTCCGCGGCCCGTCGCGCGGCGCGCACCTCCGGGCGTCGCTCGGCGGAGCAGCGTGGTGCCCGGCGGACCCGGGGGACCCGGGCCGGTCGCCGTCCGTCGGCCTGAGTCGCCTGCACGTGGAGCTGTCAGTCGGTGGTCTCCGCCTGGCGACGCGTGCCATCCGCAGCGTCCCGACCCCCATCGGCTCGATCGCCACGCGTCTGCTGAGTCGTGCAGCGGTCCACATCTCCGCAGATCAGCGCACGATCGCCGAGCGGAACCTCCGCCGTGTGCTGGGACCGGATGCGACCGACCGTCAGATCCGCGACGGTGTGGACGCGGTGTTCGAGAGCTATGGCCGCTACTGGTTCGACACCCTCCGCCTTCCCATGTTGTCGGCCGAGGAGGTGGCGGCGGGTTTCACGATCGAGGGCCTGCACCACCTGAAGGACGCGATCGACCGGGGTGTCGGGCCGATCCTGGCCCTCCCGCACGTCGGCGGATGGGAGTGGGCCGGCCGTTGGCTCAGCACGGTGGAGGGCTTCAACGTGACCGCGGTCGCCGAACAGCTCGACCCTCCGGAGCTCAACGACTGGTTCCTCGGGCTGCGCTCCGAGCTCGGGATGCGCATCATCGGGCTCGGACCTGCCGCTGGATCGGAGTCCGCCGCCGCCCTCGCCGCCGGTGACGTGGTGTGCCTGTTGTGCGACCGTGACCTGACCGGTGCCGGGATCGAGGTGGAGTTCTTCGGTGAGACGACGACGCTCCCCGGGGGTCCGGCACTGATGGCGCTCCGCTCCGGTTCGCCTCTGCTGCCCACCGCCGTCTACTTCCGTGGGGCCGGCTGTCACGCCGTGGTGGAGGCGCCTCTCGACACGCGACGGCGTGGTCGTCTGCGCGCCGACGTCGAGCGGGTCACCCGTGACCTGGCCCATGCGCTCGAACGGTTGATCCGCGTCGCCCCGGAGCAGTGGCACCTGTTGCAGCCGAACTGGCCGAGCGATCGCGAGGAGCTCGGCGCGTCCTCGCCGGTGAGCACCGGCGACGACCCGGCGGCGCCGGCGTGCTCCTCGTCGGTCGACGTCCGTTAGGGTGCCGCCGATGCGCGTCGGCATGGTCTGTCCCTACAGCCTGACGATGCCCGGGGGGGTGCAGGGCCAGGTGCTCGCCCTGGCCCGCTCGATGCGACGGCGTGGCGTCGAGGTGCGGGTGCTGGCGCCCTGCGACGGTCCGCCGCCCGAGCTGTTCGTGACGCCGCTCGGCAACTCGCTGCCGACCGCGTCGAACGGGTCGATCGCTCCGGTCGCTCCCGACCCGGCGGCGCAGTTCCGCACGATCAGGGCGCTGTGGGACGAGGCCTTCGACGTCGTGCACCTCCACGAACCGCTCGCCCCGGGCCCGACGCTCACCTCGCTGCTGTTGAAGCCGGCGCCGTTGCTGGGGACCTTCCACGCAGCCGGGTCGCAGTCCGCGTACACGGTTGCCGCGCCCGCGGTGCGATGGGGTGCGGCTCGGCTGGATCTCCGGGTCGCGGTCTCCGACGACGCGCGCGACCTCGCCTCGGAGTTCCTCGGTGGCGAGTACGAACTGCTCTTCAACGGCATCGAGATCGAACGGTTCGCGACCGCTGAACCGTGGCCGACCGATGGTCCGACCGTGCTGTTCGTCGGACGTCACGAGACCCGCAAGGGACTCGACGTGCTCCTCGATGCTCTGCCCCGACTGCCCGTTGATGCCCGCATCTGGGTGGCGGGGACGGGTCCGCACACCGAGGAGCTGCGCAGGCGCCACACCGACGAGCGGATCGAGTGGTTGGGGCGCATCGACGACGAGGAGCGGGATCGACGCCTGGCCGGAGCTGATGTCTTCTGTGCTCCCTCGCTCGGCGGCGAGTCGTTCGGCGTGATCCTGCTCGAGGCGATGGCTGCAGGCACCCCTGTTGTCGCGAGCGACATCCCCGGCTACGCCAAGGTCGCGACCGCCCCCGCGCCGGACGGGTCGGTTCCGGTATCGCCGGCGGCGATCCTCGTGCCACCCGGTGACGCCGATGCGCTCGGCTCGGCGCTGCACGACGTGCTGAGCGACCCGGAGGTCGCACGAAGCCAACGCGACGTGGGGCTCGACCGCGTCCGTCCGTTCGACATCGAGACGCTCGCCGGCCTCTACCTCGACCGCTACGAGCGGTTGCTGGCCTGAACCTGCGGGTGGGCGAGGCACGCGGATCCGGCGGACCACCACTATCCTGCCAAGAGCGGTGCTGGGATCCCGATGGGCCGGTGATGGCGAGCGATCACGACTTCGAGGAGCTCCTGGATGGTGTCCGGCGCGGCGACGACCGTGCGGCATCGGAGCTCTTCCGCCTGATGCATCCACCGTTGCTCCGCTACCTCCGCTCGCGGGAGCGTCGGACCGCTGACGACATCGCGGCCGACGTCTGGCTGGCCATCTCGACGGGTCTGGGCTCGTTCGAGGGCACCAGCGAGGACTTCCGGGCGTGGATGTTCCTGATCGCTCACCGCCGCTTGATCGATCAGCGGCGACAGACGGAGCGGCGGCTGACGGGTCCCGCTGCCCCGGACACCTTCGAGTCCATACCGGACCCTTCAGCCGACGACGAGGTGACGAGCGCTCACGAGGCGCAGGACGCTGTGGACAGGATCGTGTCGCTGCTCTCGCAGGAGCAGGCCGATGTGGTGCTCCTGCGCGTGCTGGGCGGTCTCGATGCGGTGACCGTGGCGGAGATCCTGGGTCGGACACCCGGTTGGGTCCGCGTGACGCAGCATCGTGCCCTCCGGCGCCTCGCCGCCCAGTTGCGACCGATGTTGAGTGGGCTGCTGTGACTCCCCGCGACGACGACCTCGTTGCCACACCGGGCGGCATCACCGAGGAGTCTGCTGATGCGTTGCTCAGCGACCCATGGATGGACGGTGCGCCCGAGTTGGAGGGGGTCGCTGCGTTGCTCCGTTGTCTTGTCGGTGATCCGGCTGATGAGGAGATCTCCGACCGACGAGGGGTTGCTGCTCTCCTCGGCGGGGTCGACGCGAACTCGAAGTCGACCGAGCGAGCCGGTGCCGATCCGACCGAGGTGCTGCAACGTGACGTGCGGCGACGTCGGTCGCACGGCTCGTCGTCGCAGAGGCTCGCGATCGCCGCCGTCGTCACGGCGGCCACACTCGGAGGAGCGGCTGCGGCGGCGACGGGGCGCCTGCCGTTGCCCGGTACCGGTGGCGTGACGACCACCGACGTGCCCGTCACGAGCGAGCCGCTTCCGATCTTCGGCGGTCTGGGTCGTGTGCAGCGTGCCGGGCACGACATCCGTTCGATCCTTCGTGTGCCCATGGTTCCGGCGACTCTCACCCTCTCGGTCCCCGCGGCCGACGGTCCTGCACCTTCCACCGCCGCGACGCCGGGCCATGAGGGTCCGCAGGGTAATGCACCCCTGGGCGGACCTGTCCCGACCACGTCGGATCCCCCGGCGTCCGAGGCCGTCGCCGCCAGGGGGAGGCGCAATGGCAACGCGAACGCCAACGCCAGCGGGAACGGCAACGCCAACGCGGGTGCCAACGGCAACGCGAACGGGAACGCCAACGCCAACGGGAACGGCAACGGCAACGGCAACGCGGGTGCCAACGGCAACGCGAACGGGAACGCCAACGCCAACGGGAACGGCAACGGCAACGGGAACGGCAACGGCAACGCGGGTGCCAACGGCAACGCCAGCGCCAGCGGGAACGGCAGCGGGAACGGGGACGGGGGTGCCAACCGCAACGCGAACGCCAACGGTTGACGGCTTTGCGTCCCGAGTGCGTGGATTCAGCTTCAGTGGACCAGGCGAACGATCGGCTGGTTCGTCCGGTATCCGAACTGCAGGTCGGCCACGCCGGACTGCGTCTGGATGAGTGCCGGCTCGAACACCCATGCATCGATGCCCGCCAGCTTCGTGTTCCCGTTGTTCGGGTACAGGCGGTACATGTAGATGGACCAGAACCTGACGATCTGCATCGCGGTGCTGCCGCCGCTGCCGAAGTCCTTGACGACCGGGATCATTCCGAACCGGGGGTCGGTGACGATGCCGTTGTCGAACATCGGCCAGAAGGTGTTTGCGTCGCTCAGGCTCGCGAGCTTCGCATCGACGGTCGCGGGATCGAGCCCGCACGTGGACTTGAGATAGGCGACCGCCTGCGGGAGCGTGAACTCGGTGCCCTGTCCCGTGGTCGGGTCGATCGGCTTCGTCGGGTCGATGAAGAACTCGGTCTGAGGGACGTGCCCCAGGGAGTAGGAGCCGCCGTAATCGAATCGGAAGCTCTTGAGGAAGCAGTTCAGCTTGGCGTCACCGGTCGCCCAGGTCGAGCTCGTCGATGGCGTGGAGGCCGACGCTCCGGGGAAGAACAGGGTTCGGAACGCCGGCTTCATCCATGTGTACAGGTGACGACCGTTGATCTTGTCGCCGAGCACTGTGATGGCCGGCCCCGGACCGGGGGCATTGGTCCAGTGGTTGCATCCCTCCGGGTCCGTCTGTGTGAGGTTGGCGTCGGTGAGGTCCGGTCGCTTCAATCGACCGCAGAAGAGGTTGGTGCCGTCGGATGTGGAGATGGTGGCATCCAGGATCACGCCGTCGGTGAGCGGTGGGATGTCGTTGCCGGTGTAGGCGAGCAGATGGTTCGCTTCGTAGGTCGACGTGGCATTGCTCAGCGCGCAAGGTGACTTGATCGTGATGTCGCAGACCTTCGGGGCACCTGTTCCGTAGATCGTCAGCGCGTGGTCGACGCCCATCGAGTAGTTGATCCGCAACGAGTTCGCCTGGTCGTTCGATGTCGGCTTGAAGATCGCGCTCCGGCGAGAGTCGAACGAGCCGAAGTTGCCGCTGTTGCGTGAAGCGCAGTCGACGTTGTTGCCGCCGTTCTCGATGCAGAGATTTCCGCTGCCCGACGCAGCGGCGACCGTCGCCGGGATGATCCGGTCGTCGCGCTTGAGCTTCGCCTCGGCCACTGCGTCAGCAGAGACGACGAGATCCGGGATGCCGATGACGCCGGCGAAGAACGTCGGGACCTTCTTCTCAGGGAGCCGGACGCGGACGCGGGTGAAGGCCTCGTCGATCGAGATGCACTGGTCGTTGGCCGCGGCGTCGGGCAGGCTCGCGAGGTGGTCAGGGTCGATGCAGCCCGTCCATGCGGAGGCGGGGATGTTGAAGTTGTCGAGGACGTACCCCTTTGCCGTCGCCACGACCTTCGTCGGGTCCGGGAGGTCCTGTGCCGCTGCCAGGGCCGCAGCATCCGCGGTCGCCTGGGATTGGCGTCGCTGCTGGCGTCCGTTCGCCAGATCGATCGCGATCGCCGCCATGGTGAGCATCGCGACGAGCAGGAGCGCTGCGAGCACGAGGAACGCGCCGCGCTCGTCGCGGTGCCCGTGCTTCGCCGTGGGCAGACCTCTGCGCGTCAGCACCATGACCACGTCTGACCGGCCAGAGCCGTCTCCTCGTAGGCGACGATCGGGTTGGCGTCGTCGATCTGCTCGATCCGCATGGTCAGCTTCGACCTTGCGGCGCCACCGTTGAGGATCGGACCGAACATGCCGGTCAGGGAGCGGATCGGGTACATGACGCAGACGGTCACCTGGTTGCCCGGCGCGTACGTGGTCGGCAGCTTCAGCTTGACCCTGGTGTCGGCGGCGTTGAGGCCGACCCGCGCTTTGGTGACGCAGGCCGCGCGGTTGGAGGAGCTCCCGGTCGTGCACCCGTCTGTGCCCCAGTCGGCGACGACGATCTGCCGGGCACCCTCACGGACGCCCTGACGGACCGAGTTGTAGTCGTTGTAGGCGTTCGCGAAGTCGATGATCCCCATGACCAGGAGGACGAAGATGGGCACGACGAGCGCGAACTCGACGACGGCTGCACCCCGATCCGACCCACGTCTCAGTCGACGTGATGCCCGATGCTCAATCGCTTCCAACTGCCAGCCCTTCCGAGAATGGGTGGTCCTGACGTGCCGGTGGTGGGATCGATCGAGGGGTCCTCGGCGTTACAGCCGGCACCGGAAATGGGCCGAACGACCCATGTCGGAGCAGCGCGAGCCGGGCAATGCGGACGCGCATTCCACGACGGTAGGTAGGATCATGAGCCGTGCCTGACGCCTCTGCGACCACAGACCGCTCAGTGGACATCCCGACCTTCGAGCACCGGGCGACGGCGGTCGCCCGCGCGGTGTCGTTCTTCGGGATCATGCCGGCGATGATCGTCGGCGTGGTTCTTGCGTTGCTCGCTGCACCGCTCGTCGGGCTGGTCGCAGCGGTCTTCGTGGCCGTCGTCTGGGCCGTTGTCGTCCGACTCCATGCGCGTTCGGCGCTCGATCGGCTGCTCAGCGGCCTCGGTGCTGCGCCCTCGGCGACGGAGACTTCGCCGAGGTGGGCCAACGTCGTCGACGGCGTCGGGGTGACGAGCGGGGTGGACGACGTCGAGCTCATGGTCCTCGATCGTCCCGAGGCGAACGCGTTGGCGGCGGCGTCTGCGGAGCGACGGGTGATCGTCGTGACCAGCGGGCTCGTCGAACAGCTCTCGTTGATCGAGATGGAGGGTGTCGCCGCGAACCTGCTGGGTCGGCTCAAGGACGGATCGGCGCGGTACGGCACGGTCATGTACGGACTGCTCGGTCCGCTCCTGAACGGCATCGAGACCGCTGGTCGCCTCCTGGCCGACGGTCTGGGTGAGCAGCGGTCCGTCCAGACGGACCTCGCCGCCGTGCGCATCACGAGGTATCCGCCGGGACTCGCCGCAGCTCTCGAGCACCTCGACGGCATCGGCACCGTGATCCCCGGCGCCGATGCGTCCACCGCCCATCTGTGGTTGGCCCCGGTGTGCAGCGAGGGCGCCGGCGTCGCCCCGGCGGTCGCCGAGACAGCGCTGCAGCCGCTGTCCTACCGGGCGGCGGTGCTGGGAGAGCTGTAGGCAGGGAGAGCTGCAGCCCGCTTCCGGTGCGGGTGGGGTCCGTCGGTAGACTCCTGGCATGTCCCAGACAGGCCCCGACCACCGGACCGGATCGCAGCTCGTGAAGCGCGGTCTGGCCGAGATGCTCAAAGGCGGCGTCATCATGGACGTCGTCACCCCCGAACACGCCAAGGTGGCCGAGGACGCCGGTGCGACCGCCGTGATGGCGTTGGAGCGCGTCCCCGCTGACATCCGCGTCGACGGCGGTGTCGCCCGTATGAGCGACCCGGCCATGATCGAGGGCATCCAGGCGGCCGTCACGATCCCCGTCATGGCCAAGGCGCGCATCGGTCACTTCGTCGAGGCCCAGATCCTGCAGGCGCTCGGCGTGGACTACGTGGACGAGTCCGAAGTGCTCACCCCGGCCGACGAGGCCCACCA
>CAYSCB010000093.1:0-9837 GCA_964429335.1 uncultured Aquihabitans sp. | reverse complement strand
GCATCGACGGCGAGGACGTCGAGTACCTCCTCACGGCGATGGCCGCGACCTTCGGCGACCACGCACCGGAGCCATCCGACATCGTGAGCATGTGGGCGGGCGTGCGGCCGCTGATCGCTCCGGAGGACGGTCTCGACGGCGACACCGCGCCGTCGGAGCTGTCCCGGCGTGACGAGGTCTGGACCGGTCCCGCCGGTGTCGTCTCGGTCGCCGGCGGCAAGCTCACCGCCTACCGAGCGATGGCGGAGCGGATCGTCGACGGCCTGGTCGCGGAGCTCGGAACCGGATCCACACGGTGTCGCACCGCAGACGTCCCCCTCGTCGGCGGCGACGTCGACGTGGAGGCGCTGGTAGCGGACCTCGGAGCGCAGCTCGGTGGGCGGGCACGCCGGCTCGTGGAGCTGTGGGGCACCGAGGCGGCGGTGATCGCCGCTGACGCCGCCCAGGCCGACACGAGCAACGCTGGCGACGACGATCCGGACGGTCCGCTCGACGCCGAGGTGCGTCACGCCGTGGCCCACGAAGGAGCGTTGCGGCTGACCGACGTCTGGGTCCGGCGCACAGCACGTGCCTGGTTCACCCTGGATCCGGTCGGTGAGGGGATCCAGATCGCAGCCACCACGATGGGTGGCATGCTCGGCTGGAGCATCGAACGGACGGCTGCGGAGATCGCCGAGGTCGAGCAGATCCACCATGACTCGCTGTCGTGCCTCGCGATGACACCGAGCTGACGACGACCTGCACTGACGACGACCTGCACCGACGAACGACCTGGACCAGCCAGACACCACGGGCCCGGACCCGACGAGAGGACCTCACCCCATGCTCGAATCGACCATCGACGCACTCCGTGATCTGCTCGGCGACGAGGTCGTCTCGACCGAGCAGGAGCTCCTCACCTCCAGACGACACGACTACTGGGCAGCGAGCCACCTGCGGGAATGGCGTGGCCAACCGATGGGCGAACCCGGCTGCGTCGTGTCACCCACCGCACCGGAGCAGGTGCAGGACCTCCTGAGGTACGCCACACGCCAGCGGATCCCGGTCATGCCCTACGGACTGGGCAGCGGCGTGTGCGGTGGGATCCTGCCGGGCGACGACGTCGTGCTCCTCGACCTGTCGACGATGACCCGCACCCGCATGATCGATGAGCACGACCTGCTCGCCACGTTCGACGCCGGCAAGAACGGCATGGAGGCCGAGGAGGAGGTCGCGGCGCGAGGGCTCACCATCGGGCACTGGCCGCAGTCGATCGCCGTCAGCAGCGTCGGCGGATGGGTATCGACACGGGCGTCCGGTCAGTTCTCGACCGCCTACGGCAACATCGAGGACATCGTGTACTCGATCGAGGCGGTGCTGCCGAACGGCGATCTCGTCCACCTCGGCACGGCTCCACGGGCCGCAGCGGGCCCGGACCTGCGCCACGTCGTCATGGGCGCCGAGGGCACGATGGGCGTCGTCACCGGGGTCACGTTCTCGCTGCGCCGCCAGCCCGAGTCGCGACGTTGCACCGCGTTCGCCGCCCCCGACATGCGAACGGGCATCGAGGCCCAGCGTCTGATCATCGCAGCGGACTGGCGACCGCCGGTGATGCGCCTCTACGACCACGCCGAGGTGCGACGGAACTTCCCGGACCACGCCATCGGGGACTCCGCAGCGCTGTTGATGGTGCACGAAGGACCGACGGTCCGCGTCGACGCGGAGGTGGACGACATCACCCGCACCGCGACCGGTGCCGGGCTGACCCCGATGGACCCGGCCGTCACCGAGGAGTGGTTGACGAAGCGCAACCACGTTCCGACCTGGTCGGACTTCTTCGAGATGGGTGCGGTGGTCGACACCATCGAGATCTCAGCGCCCTGGTCGCGCATCGACGCCGTCTACGACGCCGTCGTCGCGTCCCTCGGCGAGGTCACCGGGATCGTGAACGCGTCGGCGCACAGCTCCCACGTCTACCGCTCGGGCATCAACCTGTACTTCTCGTTCGCGGTGCTGGCGGTGCCCGAGCAGATGGAGGCCCGCTACTTCGAGTGCTGGCACCGGACGATGGAGGCGACCGCTGCGAACGGTGGCGGGATCGCGCATCACCACGGATCCGGTCGTCTCCGCGTGCCGTACCTGCACCACGACCTCGGCGCCACCGGCGTGGACCTGCTGCGCACGCTGAAGCGGGCGGTGGACCCGGCCGGGATCATGAACCCCGGCAACCTGATCCCACCGGCCTGAACCCAACACGACGGTTCAGGCCACGAGCAGCGCCCGGATGGCGGTGAACCAGTGCGCCTCGACGGTGGAACGGGGCATGTCGCGGCCCTCGGTCAGCAGGTCCCACGCCTCGAACGACGCGACGGCGTCGACAGCAGCGGCGACGGCATCCGCGTCACCTCGGGGACGGAGCTCGGCGGCGAACACCACCCGCACCTGGCCCAACCAGCGACTGCGGGCGATCGCCAGCGTGGCGGCCACACCGGCATCCTCGACGGCACGGGCACGGGCCATGCGACCGACTCCGGCGACTGAGCGGTAGACGTCGATGCGACCGGCGACGAACCGGGCGATCCGCTCCTCGAGGCCCAGGCGTCCGAGGTCGTCGATGCGTGCAAGTGCCACGGCACGGGCCACCTGCTCGTCGAAGGCCGCGCCGTACAGGTCAGCGAGGCCGTCGAAGTAGCGGAACAGCGACGCCGGGGAGATCCCTGCCCGTTCGCACACGGTGTCGGCCGAAGGACGCAGGTCGCCCTCGTCGAACAACTCGAGCACCGCCTCGACCGCAGCGGTCCGGCCCCGGAGCCGGCGCGCGACCCGACCGTCGGTCTGCGAAGTCGCCGTGTCCCCGGGGTGCTGGACGCGTGCCATCTGTTCTGAGAGTATCCCTCTCACAACATCGGGTGGGGATCGCAGGTTCCAGCGACCGGGGGGTCGGATGCGGACAGAACGCTTCGAGGGCACGATCGGCCGGACGCTCGCCGAGTCCACCCCGTACTTCGATCCGCCACCGGATCCAGGCCCCGACGCGCCCGACGTGCTGGTGATCCTCCTCGACGACACCGGCTTCGCACAGCTCGGCTGCTTCGGCTCCGACATCGACACGCCCCACATCGATGCGCTCGCAGCGGACGGCGTGCAGTTCACGAACTTCCACGTGACCCCGCTGTGCTCCCCCACCCGCGCAGCGCTGCTCACGGGTCGGAGCCACCACGTCGCCGGGATGCGTGGCCTGTCCAACTTCCGCACCGGGTTCCCGCACATGCTCGGCCACCTCTCCACCCACACCGCCACGATGGCCGAGGTCCTCTCCGACGCCGGTTGGGCGACGTTCGCGGTCGGCAAGTGGCACCTCGCACCGATGGAGGAGTGCTCCGCGGCCGGCCCCTTCGACCAGTGGCCGCTGGGTCGTGGATTCGACCGGTTCTACGGCTTCCTCGAGGGCGAGACCGACCAGTTCCACCCCCAGCTCGCGGTCGACAACCACCACGTCGACCCACCAGCCGGCCCGGCCGACGGCTACCACCTCACCGAGGACCTGGTCGACCGGGCGCTCGAGATGATCACCGCCAGCGTGAACGTCCGTCCGGACCGGCCGATCTTCACCTGGTTCGCCCTCGGCGCGACGCACGCGCCCCACCAGGCGCCGGCGCCGTACCTCGCCAGGTACCGGGGTCGCTACGACGACGGCTGGGACGTCGTCCGCGAGCGGTGGTTCGCCCGGCAACAAGAGCTCGGCGTCGTTCCGCCCGACGCCGAGCTGTCGCCACGCAACCCGGGCGTCGAGGCATGGGAGGACCTCCCGGACGTGGAACGGCGACTCGCAGCGCGTCTGCAGGAGGCCTTCGCAGCGTTCCTCGACCACACCGACAACCAGATCGGTCGGCTGCTCGACGGGTTGGCCGACCTCGGCCGGCTCGACAACACGATCGTGGTGCTGATGTCGGACAACGGCGCCAGCCAGGAGGGCGGGCCGTACGGCGTCATGCACGAGATGAAGTTCTTCAACGGCATCCTCGAGACGCCGGATCAGGCCATCGACCGCCTCGACGACATCGGCGGGCCCCACAGCCACACCAACTACCCGTGGGGCTGGGCCCAGTGCGGCAACTCGCCGTACCGCTGGTACAAGCAGAACACCCACGAGGGCGGCGTCCACGTGCCGCTCATCGTGCGCTGGCCGCACGGGCTCGGCGACCAGGCGGCGACGATGCGCCACCAGTTCGCCCACGCATCCGACGTCGCGCCGACCATCTACGAGCTGTGCGGCGTGATCCCGCCCGAGGTCTACCGGGGTGTCGATCAGCACCCGATCTCCGGACGTTCGTTCGCCCCGGTGCTCCGCGACGCCGAGACGCCGGCGACGAACACCGTCCAGTACTTCGAGATGGCCGGCAGCCGGGCGATCATCCGCGCCGAGACCGACGGCCGGCTCACCAAGGCGGTGTGCAAGCACACCCAGGGCGCCGACTACGACACCGAACCGTGGGAGCTCTACGACCTGTCGGCCGACCCGTCGGAGTGCCACGACCTGGCGACCGCACGACCGGAACTGCTGGCTGAGCTGATCGGGTGCTGGTGGTCCGAGGCCGAGGCCAACCAGGTGCCACCGCTCGACGACCGCCTCATCGAGCTGTTCGGCACCCGGTTCCGGGAACGCTCGCCGCACCCCGAGGACCGCCGCTACACCTATCGGCCGTCGCCGTGGATGCTGCCCATGCAGGCAGCGGCGCCGATCGGCGGACGCGACGCCGACATCTGCGCACGCGTCACCCGGACGCCGGGACAGGAGGGCGTGCTGTACGCGACCGGCACCGAGAACTCGGGGCTGTCGATGTTCGTGCAGGACGACCGCCTGGTCCTCGACTACAACGCGTTCGACGACCACACCGTGGTGCGCTCCGAGGTGGAGGTGCCGCTCGGCGACAGCGAGCTCGTCGTCCGACTCCGGCGTGGTGACGGCATGTCGGGTTCGGCGTCACTGTGGATCGACGACGAGACCTGCGGTGCTGCGGATCTGCCGCTCTACATGCGGATCATGAGCTCGGTCGGATCCAGCATCGGCCACGACCACGGGTCCGCGGTGTCACCGCTGTACGAGGGTCCGTTCCCCTTCAGCGGCACCCTGCACGACCTCACTATCCAGCTCAGCCCCGATCGTGGCGCTGGCACCGACCGGGCCGAGGCAGCCGAGGGCATGGCCCGCCAGTGACCTCTCCCGCCCCGATGACAGGCTCGTTCTGTTGTGCAGAACCAGAAGGATCCTTCTGGTTCTGCACAACAGAACGGGTTGGACCGACCCACGGACGAATCGAGGAACCACATGAAGACCCTGCGCACACCGGATGACCGCTTCGTCGGACTTCCCGACCTCCCGTACGAGCCGCGCTACGTCGAGGTCTCCACCCCCGACGATCCCGACGGCGGGACGCTGCGCGTCGCGTACCTCGACGAGGGCCCGATGGACGCATCACCGGTGCTGCTGATGCACGGCGAACCGTCCTGGTCGTTCCTGTACCGGCACATGATCCCGGTGCTCGTCGGACGCGGCCACCGCGTGATCGCACCGGACCTCGTCGGCTTCGGCCGTTCCGACAAGCCCGCGGAGCAGTCCGACTACACCTACGCACGCCACGTCGAATGGATGCGCCAGGTCGTCGTCGACCACCTCGACCTGCACGACGTCACGTTCTTCGGCCAGGACTGGGGCGGCCTCGTCGGCCTACGGATCGTCGCTGCCGCACCGGAGCGCTTCGCGCGGCTCGTCGTCGGCAACACCGGCCTCCCCGAGGGCACGGGGCGCATCACGAAGGCGTTCCTCGCCTGGCAGAAGTTCTCCCAGGAGGTCGAGGACTTCCCCGTCGGCGGCATCATCAACGGCGGCTGCACGACCAACCTGTCACCCGAGGTCATCGCCGCGTACGACGCACCGTTCCCCGACGACTCCTACAAGGCCGGCGCCCGCATCTTCCCGACCCTCGTGCCGACCACACCCGATGATCCGGGTGGCATCCTGAACCAAGCGGCGTGGAAGGTGCTCGAGTCCTACGACCGACCGGTGCTGTGCACGTTCAGCGACCGCGACCCCATCACGCACGGCGGCGACAAGCCGTTCCTGCAGCGCATCCCCGGCGCTGCGGGTCAGCCCCACACGACGATCGAGGGCGGCGGCCACTTCCTCCAGGAGGACAAGGGTCCGGAGCTCGCGACGGTCATCGCCGACTTCATCGACGCGACCTCCTGACGGGCGACCCCCTAACCCACCGCCACCAGCTACGGCAACCACCACCCGTTCTGTTCGGCAGAACACAACGGATCCGTTGTGTTCTGCCGAACAGAACGCGGAGCTACGGCAACCACCCGATGAGGTCGGGGCGCGCGTCGGCGAGCAACTCGTTCCGGTCCTCGACGAGGGCGAACCCGGCATCGATCGCCGCGTCCACCGCCGCCTCGTAGCGCTGTCGGTACGCCTCTGCCGATGCGTACCGCTCGCGCAGCGTCGCCTCCGGCACCGGAATCGTCCGACCGAACAGCTGACAGATGCGACTCGATCCGGGCGCGGCGAGACCGGACAGCACCTCGACAGGCACCTCGACACACGGCGTGCGGACGCCACCGATCGCGTTGCCGATGTCGTCGGTGAGGAACTCAGCTGCACCGTCGACGTCGGTCACGGCGATCCTCTCCGCTGAAGGCGGCACGGATGTTCCCTCGACCCATTCGTCGAGGTGCCGCAGCGCAGAGCGGACCACGAAGCGCTGCTGGCCGCGGTTGACGGGATCGGAGCAGCCGAGCAGCTCCTCGAACTCGCCGATGATCGACCGGTCGGCGTGCGCCGCTCCAGCTACCTCCCACAGCCGCAGCCGATCTGTGTCGTCCTGGCGTGCCGGCAGGAAGCGGAGGTAGCCGAGGAGGTCGGTCTCGGTCTCGACCACGATGACCGGAGCGTCCAGGTCGGTGCGCAGCCGCACCGGTGGGTCCGCCCGACCGGCCTCCATGTCGACACCGCAGCCCGCCTCGCCGAGCGGCATCGCCGGCCCGCCGCGACTGTGGATGAGGAACCCGTCGAAGCGGTCCGTCAACGGTTGCACCCCGTTGAGGTAGGTCGTGAGTGCGTAGCCGGACTGCGACTCACCGATGGCCAGGAGCTTCCGGATCTCGACGTCGGAGAGGGGACCGTCCGGCGCGGTGACCGCGGTCGCGGCACGGGTGAAGATGTCGAAGGCGAACGCGTCGCCGGGGTGGGCCAGGATCCCGTACCGCTCGGGGTCGGCGTCGGCCAACCCGACCAGCGACAGGCCGCCGGCGACGCCGTCACCGACGGTCACGAGCGGAGGGGCAGCGACGATCCCGGACCACTGCGCCGACACCCCGACCCACACGTGTCCTCGCCGCAGCAGCTCCGGGGCCAGGAACCCGTACAGCGGAGCTGCGTCGGATCCGCTGCTCACGTTGAGCCACTCGATCACGACCGTGTTCGAGCACGCGTCCGGATCGACCGGCCGGCGCACCACGACCCTGGTCGCGAACGGCGCGGTCGAGGCAACCTCGAGGGACCAGTGACCGTCGCCCGGCAGTCCGTCAGGCGCCGAGTAGGACACCGCCGATCCACGACAGATCCACTCGGACTCCGTGTAGCCGGCGTCGTCCAGCCGGGGCTCGCCGAGCGTGCCGGTGAGCACGGTCCGACCACCCCCGGTGAGCGGCTCGAGCACCGTGGTCACATCCGCAACCTTCCCCGGCCCTGACCCCGGACCGGGCCCCGAACCGCGCCCACGCCGGTCACACGATCCCGGCAGCGAACGCCACGCCGGCGCCGATCACGACCGACCCCAGCGCTGCCCGGACCGCAGGGCGTCGGATGATGAGCTGACCCATCCCCACCCCGGCGGCGTGGAGCCCTGCGGTGGCGGCCACGAAGCCGACGACGTACGCGACCGGCGCCGCGGCGGTCGGCGCCTCCACGCCGTGGGCGTGGCCGTGCACGAACCCCGCCACGGCGACGAGCGCGAGCGCCAGCTCCGGCCTCGTCAGGCTGCCGGCGACGAGCGCTGCGCCGAGCGCGACGACCGACAGCGCGATCGCCAGCTCGCCACCGGGCAGCGGCATGCCGACCATCCCGAGCGTCCCGCCGACGACCATCGCAGCGACGAACGCGCTCGGCACGGCGAGTGGTCGGCGGATGACCGCTGCGAGCACCCCGACGGTGATCATGGCGAAGACGTGGTCCGGGCCGAGGAGGGGGTGCAGCAGTCCGCTCCAGACACCGGCGACGCCCTGTCCGGTGTGCGCAGCTGCCGGCACGGCATCCGCGACCGCCACCACAGCGACCGCCGCGGCGAGGATGGCGACCTGGCGCGGTCCGATCCTCGGCAGATCGACGTCCGGCGATCGGGACATCGATGCTCCCGCCCTGGATCCGGTCCTCGGTTCGATCCTCGGTTCGATCCTCGACACGTGCACCTCCCGGGTTCGGGACGCGGCAGATCCGCTCCCTTCGCCACGACCGACCCTAACCGTGCACCGAAACCCTTGCATCGGACCTGCGTCACAGGGTAAGAAACAAACCGGCGGGTCGGTTTCTTCACCGGACGGCCAGTCGGATGACGGCCCGGAGACCGACGACGACCGGGAACCCACGGCAAGCGGAGACCGAGGACCCGAGGAGCTACGACAGATGGCAGCACGAGCACCGAGGACGCAGGAGGACCGCAGCGCGGCCACCCAGAAGGCGCTCCTCGACGCCACCATCGACTGCCTCGTCGAGTACGGGTACGCGGGCACCACGACCCGCCTGGTCGCGGATCGGGCCGCCGTCTCACGGGGTGCCCAGACCCACCACTACCCCACCAAGCGGGATCTCGTGGTTGCAGCCGTCGAGCACCTCTTCGACACCCACGCGCGCCAGTTCACCGAGGCGTTCCAACGTGTGCCGGTCGAGGAGCGGACGCTCGACCGGGCCATCGAGGCGCTGTGGCGGATCGTCTCGGGTCCCCCGTTCGCAGCGGTGCTCGAGGTCGTGGTGGCCGCTCGCACCGACGACGAGCTGCGCTCGATCGTCCATGGCGTCGCCACGAGTCTGCGCGGGACGGTCGTCGACCTGCTGCAGTGGTTCTCGCCGGAGATCGACGACCACGACGTGGCAGCCCGCAGCGTGGATCTTGCGTTCACCCTCGTGCAGGGGGTGGCGATGACGCGCATGGAGTGCTTCGGCGATCCCGATTGCGGCATGATCTGACCGTCGGCCTGATATTCTTTCCCATCCCGGCGTGCCTACGGCTGGACAGATATCTGCCGGACTATTCCTGGCCGTTGTTGGCACTCTCGGCAAATTCCGCTCTTAGGCGGATGGTCCGCCAGCCGCATCGCCGAGAAGATGGCAGGCCGCCTTGTTGGCGCGCTCTCCATGGAAGCGGGGCAATTGCTGCCTGCATATATCGCGCGCATGGGGACAGCGCGGATGAAATGCGCAGCCCGGCGGAATATTTTCAGGGTTTGGCGGGTCTCCTGTCAGCAGAATCCGCTCCCGGCGCTTGCCAATGTCCACATCCGGCACGGCTGAAATCAGCGCCTGCGTGTAGGGGTGCATCGGAGACTGGAGAACGCGCCCGCCATCACCTTCCTCGACGACGCGGCCCAGATACATCACCACCACCCTGTCGCTCACATGCTCGACAACCGCCAAGTCATGCGAAATGAAAATGTAGGACAGCTTCAGTCTCATCTTGAGATCGCCAAGCAGATTCAGAATTTGCGACTGGATCGAGACATCGAGGGCGGAAACCGGTTCATCGAGAATCAGCAACTTCGGTTCAAGTGCCAGGGCACGCGCAATTCCAATACGCTGCCGCT